>JAGLXN010000065.1 GCA_023132875.1 Candidatus Parcubacteria bacterium | reverse complement strand
TAAAAATACAAGGAGGAGAAGAACAACAAAGCGTTTTCAGGATTGTTTCCTATTTGGATACATATCCTGAGATCTCCTTTAATTACAAAGGAGACCCTTCGGCGTATTTTAATGTCAGCGTCGCCGATTTAAATTCACCGCCAAATCTCATATATGAATATGGAGCTGTGAACTTTTCGGAAACTGAAAAAAAATATGTCAAATCGCATAAAAAAGGAGGTAACAAGAAGAGCAGGGAAATATTAATTAAAATCGTCGTGCCGGCAAACACGGCGGTTGAAATAACAAACTTTGAAATATGGTGAGCGCGTAGAAACGCACTCGCCTTTTTTTATTGAACTGATAGTAAATAAATTATACCCATATTTGTAGAGACGCAGCAGTGCCGCGTTTCTACGGTGTATTGTCAACACATTAAATTTTGCCTTTATTTTATTTTGTGATATAATTAAATCAAAATTAGCGGTTTTTGAATAATGCAAAAATTTCTAATTCTTTGGTTTATTTTTACTTTTTTTCAAAAAAATATGAGCGAGAAATTTAAAAGTTTTGTGAACAATCTTTTAAAGTTTTTTCAAGGAAATAAAAAGTTTAACAAAAAATCTTTTCTATCAGCCTCAATTGTTGTTCTTTTCATTGCTGTGAGCGTGAGCATTCCTGTGCATCAGGCGCATGCTGAGATATTTAATATAGGTACTAAATTTCTTATGGACGGAATAGCATATTTTATAGAAAACGGGGTTGATGTCGTATTAAATCTCATATACGTAATTTTATTTCTTATTTTAAATCTTTTTCTTAATTTGTCCGCCATTTTGGTTTATTTCGGAGCTTGGCTGATTGACGCTGTTATGGAGCCGGTATTGTATGTTGGCGATGCCGCTAATCCGGGAGTTTTAACTTCTTCAACCGTTGATATCGGATGGAAAACGGTCAGAGATATGTGCAATACTTTCTATCTATTTTTCTTACTTATTATTGCGTTTGGTACGATATTGCGAAGCAGCACTTTTAACGCGAAAAATCTTCTTCCGAAGCTTGTAATATCGCTGTTTTTAATAAATTTTAGCGCTGAGATCACAAAACTTGTGATTGATTTCGGACAAGTTTTTATGTATGAGATAAGAAATTGGATGGGTACTTTTAAAGAAGGAGCGGGAAGCTTAACTTCAATAGTGGATCAATTTAATAACGAAATTAACGCTAAAGAAATTTTAAAGCCTTCTTTTGAAATGGTTGTAAAAGTAGCTTTCGCTTTGGTATATTCTTTGGTTTTAGGGTTTATATATATAATGCTGGCGATGTTTCTTCTTATTCGTCTGATTGCGTTTGTGCTTTTGATAATTCTTTCTCCTATCGCGTTTTTAAGCATAGCAATGCCGTCAATGGCTAAGTATACAAGCAGGTGGTGGAGCGAGCTGGTAAAATATTCTATTTTCGGACCTATATTTATGTTCTTTCTTTATCTGTCCGCGACAATGGCGAATGAGCTGGTTACTAATTATACGCCGGTCATTGCCCCGGAAAGCGGTTTTGGCGTGATTGAATCTCTTGTGCTCATAATATTTCCGCATTTGATCGCGCTTATAATGCTTTGCGCTGTTATTCCAGTAACTCAAGAGCTTGGGATGGCTGGTTCTAACAAGCTTATCGGTGGAGCGGCTGGAATTGGAAAGATCGCGATGGGAACTTACGCGGGAGTTAAATTGGCGGGAGGACTAGGAAGAAGAGCTGGAGGAGAAGTTACGAAAAGATCTGATCATCTTTCCAGGGGAGTTGAAGGGACAAAAAAATGGGGTTATAACAAGTTGGGTAAAATGCCAGGTATGCAGGGAGCTGCCCTGAAGGGCAAGGCTGGAATTGAAAAAAGGAGAGAAGACAGGCTCAAAAAAATGGAAATGGATTTTGGAGATCTAAAGAGCATAGATTTGAAGTTGCTTGAATCAAAAGCAAATAGTACGCTAGGAACTTCAGATGATAAAGCTTTGCTTTTGAAAGCTGCCGCGGCGCAGGGCAAATTGGGTGATACAGAAAAAGACAAAGATGGAAAGACCGTAATGAAATATGGCGAATATATGACTGGAGCGGAAACATCTATGAGTAAGAAAGAGCTTGGCGAGATCACTGACAAAAATTTGAGTATGGCTTTGCAGACAAATGAAGGAAAAGAAAGAATAGCTGAAATAGGAAAAAATCCTTCAAAAGCTGGATTATCGTCAGAAGCGCAAGAAAGACTGACAAAAAAAGAATCCACTAAAGAAGAAGAATATTTGCGGGAAAAAATGGATGATGTAGTGAAAGACGGAAAAGCGTATGAAGTTCAAGATCTTGATAATGAAATGTCGGCTAAAGTTTGGCATGAAAGCCAAGATAACGATCAAAGAAAATCTAGTTTTAACAGAATGAATAAAGAAGACAGGGGAAAATTATCAGATGGATATCTTAAAAATGTAAAAACGTTTAATAAAGATGGTGATATCGTGAACGGTAAAAATGAGGTTGTTAAAAAGAAAGGCGCTGATGGATTTGAAGACGAAAAGAAAAAAATCAATGAAGAAAAAAATATTAAATTTAGCACAGATTCAGTCAAGCTTGGCAAAGATCTAGAGGCAGCATTTGAGTGGGGCGGAAAAGACGCGGCAAAAAATATAAGCAAAGCATTTCGAGAGTTCAGTCCCAAGGAAGTCGCGAAATTATCAAATAAAGATCTTGAAAAATACGGACATAATGCTAATACTTCTCAAGTACATAATCTTGACAGAGCTGGTGAATATGAAGCGATAAGGTCAATTAAAAATTCTAAAAAAAGAAAAATAGGCAAGTTAGACAAAGGAGAAACGCCAAGGAATACCCTGGAAGAAACAAAATATAAAAAATATGAAACAGATAAAAAAGATATAAATGAAACAAAAAAGAACATAGAAAAAGAGCTCAAAAAAGAATCAAAAAAAGAAGGAAAAGATAAGGACCAGAGTAAAATCGATCATTTAGAAAATGACTTAGAAAAAATAGAAGATGTTCTAAAAGACTTTGAAAGTACATATAGTGATATCATTGAAGGAGAAAATGATCTTAAGTATATAAGAGATTCTTTAACAGGCAAAAAAAATAAATAAAAAATATGAAAGATGAAATTAGAGATAAATTAAAATCACTCCCTGGTTTTGTTTTGGACAGCATATATGAAGACTATACTACGGAAGCAATAACAAAAATAAGAGAAGAACATCTTGAAGATGACGATGACAGGTCGGAAGAATTAAAAAATGCCATAGGTCTGACGATCTTAAAAGATATAAAAATTGAACAGCTTTTTGAAATTATAAAGGAAAGTTTAAAATTGAACAGGGAAGAAGCGGAAGAAGTCACATTAATAATTTTTACTGAGATCCTCTATCCCATTAAGGACTACTTTCCCGGTATTGAAGACGAGATTTTGAAGCTGGGCGGGGAAATTCCAAAGGAAAAGCCGAAGAAGCTGACGGAACAGCTTTTAAAGAGAGAGGAAGATATGGAAAGGATGAAGGAGCTGGAAGAAGAGGAAGAAAGAAAAAGAATGGCGGATACGATAATTGAAAATCCAATTGAAGAGCTTGTGGAAGAATTTGCGGCAGTTGGAGAACAGCGAATCGGAAGCCAAAAAGCGATAGAGCTGAAAAGTATGCCAATCCCGATGAAGCCGCTGATAAAATTTTGGCTGAAAGATTACAAAGAGAAAATGGGATATTATCAGCATTCCAATCTTGAGCGCGTCCAATATGTGTATCACGACAAAAATACGAAAAGTATGAACGAGGAAGAAAGAAGACAGCTAAATTTGATTTTAAAATCCGTAGATGAAGGAATTTCTCTGCCGTATTCAACACGACTTAAAAAAATAGATTTTTCAAAAACGGGAGAATAGCATCAAGTATTTAGTATCAAGTATCAAGCAAAAGGCATGGAAAAAATAAAAAGTTTTACTGATCTAATCGCTTGGAAAAAGGGCCATCAGTTAGTAAATTAATTAACGGATTGATCAGAAGCCTAAAAAAATCAAGGGATTAAGTACTATATATTAAGTGTCAAGTACTGAATTTTGCTTAATACTTAATACTAAATACTTAATACTAACTTATGCAATATTCCGTTCCACAATTTATAAATGTAGAAGATAAAGTAGTTGGTCCGTTTACCGGCAAGCAGGCGCTTTTTCTGATTATCGGATTCGGAGTCTTGCTTATCTCGTTTACTTTTTTTCGTCTTTCTTTTTTTATCATCATTGCCATTCCCACAATTCTTCTTACTCTCGCCTTCGCTTTTTGGAGGCCGAAAGGATTTACGGTCTCAAGATGGATAGCCAACATAATAAATTTTTATACTACTCCGCATCTTTATGTTTGGAGAAGAGAGCCGGATTCAAGAATGTTCAAGCGGACCCAAAGAAAGCAGGCGCCAAAAGAAATCCAGGCAACTAAAGTGTCAAAAAATAGAATAAAGGAATTGTCATGGCTGCTTGATACCAGCACTTCCGTCAGTATGCCGTACGAAGCAAAAGCAAGACCGGAGGAGAAAATATAAATAGTATCTAGTATCTAGTATCTAGTATCTAGTATCTAGTATCAAGTATCAAGCAAAAGGCATGGAAAAAATAAAAAGTTTTACTGATCTAAATCGCTTGGCAAAATGGTCATAAGTTAGTAAATTAATTAACGGATTGATCAGAAGCCTAAAAAAATCAAGGGATTAAGTACTATATATTAAGTGTCAAGTACTGAATTTTGCTTAATACTTAATACTAAATACTTAATACTAAATTATGTCCACCCCGGAAAAACAAAATAAAAAAGGGTTAAGTGCTCAAAAGTATCTTGAGATCGCTGAAATAAAAGACGGCGTTGCTATTATGAAAAACGGAAGCATGAAAGCTATTTTGATGGTTTCATCAATAAATTTTGCTCTCAAGTCCATAGACGAGCAAGACGCTATAATCTATCATTATCAAAGTTTTTTGAACTCTCTTGATTTTTCAATACAAATAGTAATAAACTCAAGGCAGTTAAACCTTGATAATTATTTGCAGGTTCTGAAAGACCAGGAAGAAAAGCAGATGAATGAGCTTCTTCGCATGCAAACTTCAAGTTATATAGAATATATTCAAGGGCTGGTTAAAATGGCTAATATTGTAAGCAAGACATTTTATATTGTCATTCCATTTTCAGTGTCAGAAACAAAAGGAGGGGCTATGTCAGTCTTGAGCGGATCCGGGAGTTCTTCCAAGCTAATGTCTAACCGGGCGACTTTTGAAAAGTATAAGGATCAACTGTTTCAAAGAGTAGACCATGTAATAGAAAATTTGTCCGGAACCGGGTTGAGAATGACAATGCTTAATACGCAGGAATTAATTGAACTTTATTATAACTTATATAATCCTGAAATTTCTGAAAAGAAAGGGCTTGCAGATATGGCCGATTTGGATTTGGCGAGGTAGAATAG
>JAGLXN010000064.1 GCA_023132875.1 Candidatus Parcubacteria bacterium | reverse complement strand
TTGCCAGTGGAATTGTGGAGATTAACAAAAACGGATACAAGATTTATGATTATCAAAAAAATGGAACGCCGAAAGACAAAAAAGATGTAATTCAAAAGCTAATAGAACTTATAGTTTATTATAAAAAAAACAATAGTTTTAAAAGAATTGGAATTGGAATTGCGGGGCAAATTGATTATAAAAAAGATATTATAAATTATATTCCAAACATCAAAGGGTTTAAGAATATAAATTTAAAAAAGATTATTAAGGAGACAATTGGCGAAAAAGTTGAAATAGATAATGATGTAAAATGTTTTGCGCTTGCTGAAAATGTTTTTGGAAAAGTAAGAAAATATCATAATATTGTTTATCTTGCGATTGGGACAGGAATTGGAGGCGCGATTGAATTTGACGACAAGTTATATCGCGGAGAAAATAATATTGCCGGAGAGTTTGGACATATGGTCATAGTTGATAATGGCAAAAAATGCGCGTGTGGAAATAAAGGTTGCTGGGAACAATATATGTCCGGAAGAGCAATTGAAAAACTATATTTTGATTTCTATGGACAAAAAAAGAAATCAAAAGACATTGCAATTGATTCAGTAAAGGGAGTAAAAAAAGATAAGAAAGTTATCAAACAAACGAGTTCTTATCTTGCAATAGGTTTAGTAAATATTATCAATACGATAAATCCAGAAGTAATACTTATTGGAGGCAGTGTTGTTAGACAAGACGAAATTTTAAAATTAGCAAAAAAAGAGGCATTAAAAAAAGTTTTAATACCAGGAAGAAAGACTAAAATTTTGAAGTCCAGATTAGGAAACGAAGCCACCTTAGTCGGCGCGGGTCTGTTGTGATTGAATTTTAATTTTTAGTGTAAATTTTTAATAATACAAACAACAACCTCTTTTTCACGGCCGTGAAAAAGAGGTTGTTGTTTGTATTGTATAAATTTTTGGTTGGACTTGCTGTATCTTGCAATCTTACAGGCCAGCTTACAGACTAAAGTCTGAACTCCGGAATTTCATTTCTCTTCCAATCTTTTTAAGCTCTTCTCGCGTTTTTTTATAATCATCGTGCAGAGCGTAAACACTTCCAATAATTTTGATATCCAAGCATTCGCAAAAATATTCCATAGATTTGAGGCATCTTTTTACGCACTCTTTTTCTTGTTCATGCCATTTGCATTTTCCATTTTCGTCAAATTCAAGTAAATCTTCAAATCCTCCGGATGTTATCAAAACAGCTTTTTTGTTTTGTAATTTTTTTGAAAAGTAAAATGGCAAACATCTATCCATGAAGTTCTTCATTAATCCTGAAACATTGTGAAAATATGTCGGACTGGCAAAAACTAAATAATCCGCATTTTCTAATTTGTCACATATCTCCCGCATATCGTCTTCAATTTTGCATTTATAAGTTGTATGGCAATTTCTGCAGTCATTGCAGGGTTTTATATTTTTATCTTTCAATAAAATAATTTCATAATCAAAACCCGTCTTTTCAAGAACGGTTTTTGTCATATTATATGTATTTTTCTTTCTCGGACTGCCAATTATGCCTATTGCTTTCATAATGGGGATTTAAATTATATTAATAGCGTTGGCTCCAGTCTCCTGACTGGAGCCTTTTGTCAAACTCTACTAAACAATCCTATCAACAACAATCACAGAATTATCATTCAGCAAATAATTTCTCGCGGATGAATACAGCCAATCCTCTGGTTTTATAACATAACCTTTTTTAACTGGATTATTGTGAATATAGTTTAGTTTTTGCAGAAAGAATTTCTCTGATTCTATTATTTCCGGATAGTTCTCTCTTTGCCAGATTTGAAAAAAGTTATTTTTCTTTTTTGCAAAAGAACTTTTTATTAAAGCTGAAAGATATTTGCGATTATCTTTTTCTAACAATTCTTTTATTTGAGAAGTAGTAAACTTTTTAAATGACGCAACTATATCTTCTGAAGAATAGTTTTCTTTAGCTGACACTAGACAATGAATATGATTAGTCATAATTACAAATCCATACAAAAGCAACCCTTGGTTTTTCTGGCAATGCTTGAAAGTATTTATTATTAGATCAAAATATTCCTGCTTGGTAAAAATATCAATCCATTCTATTGTGGTAAAAGTTAAAAAATGGATTTTGTTTTTGTTTTCTTTATTTATTCTTGGTGTTGGCATAGATATGATTTATGTTTTTCACAAGAGGCTCCAGTCAGGAGACTGGAGCCAACGAATGTATTTTAAAATCAATGTAGCAATACAACAATTTAGCAATTTATTTTTATCTTCACAAACCTCCTCTTTCCAATCTGCACGATCATCCCGTTTTTTATTTCAATTTCTTTTTCAAAATCTTTTTGAACGACATCATCAATTCGGACTCCGCCTTGTTGGATGAGGCGACGAGCTTCTCCTTTCGAGGAAACCATTTTTAATTCATACAATAAATCCACCAATTTCCAATTTCCAATTTCCAATTTCATTTTTGGAATATCTGTTGGCTTCTTTTTATCTCTAAAAATCTTGTTAAATTCTTCTTCCGCTTTATCGGCGGATCTTTTTCCGTGATAAATCGCGACAATTTCGCGCGCGAGTTTTGCTTTGGTGTCGCGGGGATTATTTGAATCCATTAATTTCTTAATTTTTTCCAAAGACAAATAAGTGTTGTTAACAAATAATATTTCTATCATTTCGTCTGATTGCGCCATAATTTGTCCGAACATATCATTTGCAGATGTATTTAGAAAAACACCAGTGCCTTTACTTTTTGACATCAATTCTCCAGTTTTGGGATTTTCCATTAAAGTAACAGCCACGACAAATTTGTCTTTTCCTTTTAATTTTTTCAACAAAGTTCTGCCAGCTAAAGCATTAAAAGTTTGATCTGTCCCGCATACTTCAGCATCAACATCCATAGCGACCGAGTCATAGCCTTGCATAAGGGGATATAAGAATTCATGCAAATGTATCGGTTTTTTTTCTTTAAGCCGTTTTTGAAACATATCCCGTTCCAACATTTGCTGGACGGTAAAATTGCTTGATAAACTTATCACATCTTCAAGAGTTAATTTTGAAAGCCAGTCGTGGTTATACATAATTTTTGGAGGATTTTTTGAATCTTTGAAATCCATCAAGGGCTCAATTAGTTCTTTCCATTTTTTCACATTTTGAACAACATCTTCGCGCGACAGTTGTTTCCGCGCGGAATTTTCTCCGGTTGGATCGCCGATTCTTGCCGTAAAATCTCCAAAAAGGATTATTACTTCATGTCCAAGCTTTCTAAACTTTTCCATCAGCATAAAGTTTTTCGCGTGGCTAAGGTGTAAAGTCGGAGCAGTCGCGTCAAAACCGATATAAAATTTAAGTTTTTCGCCATTTAACAATCTCTCCCGAAATTCTTTCTTAGTCGGCAAAATTTCAACAATCGTACCGCGATTTAAAATCTCGTCTATTTGTTTTTGATTGGTGTTGATTTTGTTCATAGTAGTTTTATTCATAGTATTGACGATTAGTTTATCGTTATGTAACATATTAATAGTTTAGTAAAAAGGATGATAACAATGACAAAGGCAGGAAAAAAGCTAGAGCAGGACAAGCAAGAAGAAAACAAGAAAGACTGAAACAGAAAGAAGAAAATTCAGTGGAAAAAGGGAGAAGCGGAGGAAAAAGAAAGAGAAACAAAAGGGTGAAAATTAAACAATAAACATCTATAACTTTAATTTTTTAAGTAGATGTTTTCTTTTTTTGCTAAAATTTAAATTGATTAAAATTGATTCTAATAACTTCAATCTACCACAATTTCCCAGTTTTTACAAGAAAAAAAGAGTTTAATTTGTCCTTTTCAAATCCTTTTCAAATATTCAAATTATGGCTATAATGATTTAGTATCAAGTAGTTAGTATTAAGTATTAAGCAAAATCAGAATATAACTTTATACTATATACTTAATACTATATACTTAATACTAAATTATGCCCGTAAGGAAAAAATATAGAGTAATAAGCTCAAGCGCCAGAAAAAAAAGAGTCGTCAGAAAAAGAGGATTCAGTTTTAAGCTACCAAAAATAGCAAGAAGAAAAAGGCTGATTAAAAGAAGCGCGGCTCCGTCTTTATTTCGAAAATTATCCAGACCTATAAGATCAAAAAAGAAAAATAGAGAATTTAAAAAAGGATTAAGAATGATTTTTAAACTAGCAATATTGTTGTTTGTGGCCGGATTGATCGGAATGGTTGGCATTTTTATTTATTTTTCAAAAGACATACCGAATCCGGACAAAATTGTTGATCGCAGTGTCGCGGAATCTACAAAAATTTATGACTGTACCGGAGAACATCTTTTATATGAGATACACGGAGAAGAAAGAAGAACGATTATAGAGCTTGATCAAGTTTCACAGCATTTAA
>JAGLXN010000063.1 GCA_023132875.1 Candidatus Parcubacteria bacterium | reverse complement strand
TTAATCTCCACAATTCCACTGGCAATTTTCGTCCCGCCAATATCAAAAGCCAAAACATTTTTTTTCTTATATTTCATATATTTTATCAGTTAATAATTCATAATATTTTCTTATTATTCTCCTAATTCCTACAGCAGACCAAAGCTGGACCTCGCTTCCTTTGTTTTTATTTCCCGTCAAATCGTAATATGGGACCGGCTTCCCGTTAATGTCGGCATAGACCTCGGGAATCGATCCCATTTGCTCAACCGCGCTCAAAGTATCTTCGGTAATTTTTAAAATAGTTTCCTTAATCATCCGCTGCATACTGACTGGCCATCCTTCAATAATAGAAAGTTTCAAATGCTTGCTAAGCCCCAAAACAATAAACGCGGTTTGCTTGATCCAGATGACCAGCCCGTGATATTCCTGAGAAGTATAAAAGTATTTACTTTTTTTTGCAGTGATAAGCGGTCCTGATTTTGTATAAAAATAATCTGAATTTAATAGACGCTTACAAAAGCTTTCTAGTTCTCGCCTGTTTCCCCTACAATATGTATAAAGATAGGATTCATCAGCATGATTTAGCTCCATTTTTTTATACGCAAATTTTCCGTCCTTTTCCCAAGTTCCATAAAGAGCAATGGCATAAGCTAAACTGCCATCTTCATTTCGAAATTCATATTCTTTTCTTTTGTCTTTCCATTTTTCGTAAACTTCTTTTATGTCTGAGATTTCATTATCTTTAAATCCAAGTTTTTTATAGTTATTTTTTATAGATTGAAGCGCTTTGGGATAAAAAACAGCATTAACATCAAAAGGGGCAACAACTTCACTAATTTTTCTAAAAGCATCCCCACTGTCTCTCCAGTTGCCAGTATCATTGTATTTTTTAAATGTGATGTGATTTTTTTCTTTGGACTGCTTCAAAATATATTTCGCGACTAAATGCATTTTTTTTCTGTTATCCTTTTTCATCCAAAAGCTTTGTGGCAAATAGCCAATATTCATCAAATACTTTGGTTCAATATCAATCATATGTCTGTCTAATATATCCTTTCCCGATATTTCGTATTCATATTTAAATTCTCCCACAACATCTTCATGCCATCCTTCTCCTTTTACATTTACATTTTTTAGAGATTCTTCATACATATAGCCGCGCGCCTCTGGAGTAAGATCATGATATCCTATATCGGCCGCTTCCATCCAATCTCTTGGAAATATTGTTCCGAATCGATCACCAGAAGTTTTTTTCCATTCAAGCAAATGCTTAATTTCAATTTCTGTTTGAGTCCATATTTTTTCAATCAAATCTTTCTTTTTACCAAAAATTTGAAAATCAAAATCTTTTTTGTCAATCAAACTTACTTTCTTTATCTTATTGTAATTTATATCATTAGTGCTTGCTTTTATAACAAATGGGATTTTTTTCAAATTAGCGCTTATTTCAAAACCGGCAAAAGGTCTTTTTATTTTTTTAATTTCAATGCCTATGTTAAACTCAAAGATCGTCTGATAATATTTTCTTCCAAATCTTCTCTTAAATTTCAAAAATGTCCTTCCGTCTTTTTTGGTTTTTCTGACAAACTGAGGAACAAGACGATCATATATTTTTTCTCTGATCTGCAAAAAAGTTTCCGAACCAATTTCTTCCCTTACGGTCCTCATATCATCCATCGCCGGATAATATAAATTTACCTTTTGACTGTTAAAATGCCCTTTTATATATAAAACATTATCTTTGTCCCTAACAGAATTAATCGTTATTTTGTGCCGTGGAATATCAATCAGCCCGCAATAAAGATGATTATTCGGTCCAATAACGCGAAATTGCTCATAAGCGTCAAAATCCACGTAGTATCCGCCGGAAATCCATAAGTTTTTGTTAATTCTCATATAAGTGTTTTTAAATCTGTATTTGTATTATAGCATTAAAACCAAAATAAAAAAGCTCTTGAATAACAAGGTTTTTAGATTATCTTTGTTGGCTCCAGTCTCCTGACTGGAGCCTGTTGTTCATTCCTCTGAACAATCCCAACAATAACCGTATGGCAAGTCAGGCATAGGCACAAATTATTGTATAAACAAAAGGCTCCACTCAGGAGAGTGGAGCCAACGAACTAAAAGCTAAAAAGCTACAACCTAAGAACCTAATTTGCCAATTCTCAATTTCAAATCAAATATTTTATCTTTATTCTTTTTAATAAACAAAACCGACGCCTCCTGAAAAACCTTTTCAGGTCCGTCTTGAGAATTGGCAATAGAATAAATCGGAATGATAAACACATCCGCTTCGTCAAAATCAAACTGTAAATAAATATTTTTAAACCGATCGGAAATTTTTAAATATTTTATTTTTTTAAACATTCTTTTTCTCTTTAAAATCGCTTCTCCTTTCTCCGTGTAGAATGTTACGAATCTTGGAGATTGGAAAAATATATTGAATTCCGTGCCAAAATTATATTTTTTTAATATATCATCATTTTGAAAAATATATTTTACATTCATTCCGGCATTCAAATCTACGCTTATTTTTTTTGTAAATTCTAGACCTTTATCGTTATATTTATAATTTAATACTGCTGATCTTTTTTGCGATTTGCCTGTAGGAACGAGGCAATGCCTCGTTCCTACTAATTTATAAACATTAT
>JAGLXN010000062.1 GCA_023132875.1 Candidatus Parcubacteria bacterium | reverse complement strand
TCTTTAATCCACTGGTTTCCTCAAGCCGACGGAATAACGGCTATTTTGGTAGGATGTTATATTCTTTATGAAACAATAGGATTAGGCAAAGAAATTACTGATAATCTTCTGGATGTTTCTAATCCTCAGATTGAAGAACAAATTAAAAAGATTTGCTTGAAAGAAGAAATAGAATTATTAGAAATAAAAACACGGAAAATAGGAGCAAAAAATTTTGCTGAATTAAAAATAGGATTAAACAAGGAATGGAAAATGGAGAGAGTTTCGGAAGTAATTAAGAACTTAGAAGACGTTCTATTGAGAAAAATAGATGGTTTAAATTTTATAACTATTCAAGTAGTTTCTCATAATTTTAAAGTGGGATCCGTTAAATCAAAAACAGGACAAATTACCAGATTCAAACAAATTTCTCAAGAAACATACTTAGAAAAAAAAGGAATTAGAAGTATTATTTCTTACAAAAATGGAAGATTATATAATGATTTTGGCGCTCCTGAGTATTTAGTTATTGATCGAGACAAGCAAGGAAAAATTGTTCAGCGTGAAATCGTCAAAAATCCTTATTTTACCGCTGGGGTCGGGCATGGAATGAGATTTATTAAAGCAATTAAGGCGGATAAAATAATTACGGCAGAAATCGGCGAGAGGGCCAGAAAAAAATTACAGGAAATGGGAATTGCGATAGAAATTAAAAATAGTTTAGATGATAAAGATAAACTTTAAAGTTGATTTAATAATATGAATTTATCTCTCAAAACTCCAATTGAAAAATTGCCGTTGATTGGTCCGGCTTATGTGAAAAAACTTCACAGAGTTGGAATTGAAACTGCGGGAGATTTGCTTTTTTATTTCCCGTTTCGCTACGATGATTTTTCTGAGGTAAAAAAAATAAGCGAAATTGAACTTGGCGAGGTTGTAAGCGTGCGCGGGAAAATTATTGACATTCAAAATATCAGAACATGGAAGAGGAAAATGAATATTACGGAAGCGCTGATTGAGGATGAATCGGGCGCGATAAAATCAGTTTGGTTCAATCAGCCATTTTTAGTTCGCAATTTAAAGAAGGGGGCAAATGTAAGTTTAAGCGGAAAAGTTGTTTACGCGCAAGAAGGGTTGCAGTTATCAAATCCATCTTATGAACTTTTGGGAAGCGGGCAATCGCTTCATACGGCGCGGCTTGTACCGGTTTATCATGAGACAGAAGGGCTTTCCTCAAAGTGGCTTAGGACACATATTAAACCTATCTTAAGGCTGTCAAATGAAGTAGAGGAATTTTTGCCTGTTAGTATAATAAAAAACCAAAAACTTTTTAGTCTTTCTGAGGCGATTAGGCAAATTCATTTCCCGGATAATGAAGAAAAAGCAAAAATCGCAAAAAGGCGTCTTGCTTTTGATGAACTGTTTTTAGTTCAGCTTTATATGATACTGCAAAAGCAAAAATGGCAGGAAAATAATGCGATAGAAATAAAATTTAATAAAAAACTTGAAAAAGAGATAAAAGATTTTGTTGATAGTCTTCCTTTTAAACTTACTAATGCCCAAAAGATCTCTTCTTGGAACATTATTAAAGACTTTGAAAAAAATAGGCCAATGAATAGATTATTAGAAGGGGATGTCGGGTCGGGAAAAACACTAGTCGCTTTAATTGCGGCGCTTGCTGTTGCAAAATCTGGTTACCAAGCCGCGTTTATGGCGCCGACGGAAATTTTAGCGAGACAGCATTTTAAAGAGGCGGTAAGGAGATTTGGAAATAATCTTTCAACCCCCCAACCCCCCTTATCAGGGGGGAATTTATCTTCCCCCCTGATAAGGGGGGTTGAGGAGGTTATTGCTCTTCTGACTGGTTCTGAAAGCAAAATTTATAAAGATGGAAAAATAAAAGAAATAAGCAAAAAGAAATTACTTGAGAAAATAAAAAATGGTGAAATAAATTTTATAATCGGAACTCATTCTCTGATACAAAAAAAAGTTGTTTTTAAAAATTTAGCATTTTCTATTGTTGACGAGCAGCATCGGTTTGGAATTGACCAGAGGGCAAAAATACAAACTGAAATTTTAGGAATAAAAGACGGACTCAAAACCGTTCCGCATCTTCTTTCAATGACAGCGACTCCCATTCCAAGAACTTTAGCGCTGACTGTTTACGGCGATCTAGATTTATCGGTTTTGGATGAAATGCCAAAAGGCAGGCAAAAGATAATTACGAAATTAGTCGCGCCGGCAAATCGTAGTTTGGCGTATAAATTTATTCGCGATCAGATTAAAAAAGGCCGGCAGGTTTTTGTCATTTGTCCTTTGATTGACGAATCTGATGTTTTAGAGGTTAAGTCGGCGACTCAGGAATATGAAAGGCTTAAAAATGAAATATATTCAGATTTAAATATTGGGCTTTTACACGGAAAAATTAAGCCGAAAGAAAAAGAAGGAGTTATGAAAAAATTTATCAAAAAAGAAATTAACATTTTAGTTTCAACCTCAGTTATTGAAGTCGGAATTGATATTCCAAACGCGTCTGTGATAGTTATAGAAGGCGCGGACAGATTCGGCCTTGCACAGCTTCATCAGTTTAGGGGAAGAGTTGGCAGAGGAAAACATCAGTCATTCTGTTTTCTTTTCACGGATTCAACTTCCGCGACAACTGCCCGGCGCTTAAAAGCGCTCATCAAAAGCAATAACGGGTTTGAACTGGCGGAGCAGGACTTGAAAATCAGAGGGCCGGGGGAATTGGTCGGTATTCGCCAGTCAGGATTGCCTGATTTGGCAATGGCATCGCTTACTGATTTTAAATTAATAAAAAGCGCTCGCGAAGAAGCGGAAGCGTTGATTGAAGAAAATGATAAATTAATAAGACATCCAAAACTTAACAATAAACTGAAAAAATTCACGAAGAAGGTTCATTTTGAATAAAAAAAGAACCTGACAATCTTGCCAGGAATTTGAACTTAGGCAAATGGCATTCCTTGTTTCCTCAGAACGGACTTAATCATAAAGACTGTTCTATTTTTCTATTTTTTTTGTTATTTTATTGTAACTATTACTTTTGTATTACTGAAATATGTGTTAAAATAGCATTATTAAGAGAGATTTTAAAAGCATATAATTTTTAAGAGGTGGAAGACAGGATATGCAAAAAATGGAAAGAGTTTAATATATAATATATTCCTTTGAAATGCAAAATGCAAAATGCAAAATGCAAAATATAACTGTCATTCTGGAGCCGATAGGCGATAGAATCCCGTACTTAAACTCATTGATTTTAAATACGGGATTCTATCGCGGAGTTTATGTTGATGAAGATCAGTGCTCAAGAATGACAGTTTGTAATTAATAAATTAAAACAAAAGTATGGAACAAAACATACAGCCCAGCGAAAATAGCGTGGAAATTAAATTGGATGGCGAGGGTGAACCAATTAGTCCTAAGTCTGAAAAGAAAATTAATAAGAAAATTATTTTATTGATTATAATTATGCTTATTATTGTTTCCGGCGCGGTATATTTTTTGTTTTTAAATAAGGAAGATAATGATAAATTGCCTGTAGAAGAGAATGCAGAGGTTTTGGAAGATAAAAAAGAAGTTGAAATTGATAAAGAATTAGACACAGACCAAGACGGATTGCCTGATTATTTGGAAAAAATTATCGGAACTGATATAAATAATTCAGATACGGATGGAGATTCTTATAGTGATTTTGAGGAGATTAAAAATGGATATAATCCTCTTGATGATAAAAAATTTACAGAAGAGGAATGGGGAGTGGTAAAAGAGGAAGTAAGGAATGAAAATTATGAATATTTTATAAAAAATTTTATTAATAAAATAAATTGTGAATATAAAAAAGGAGAATATGAACTTAGATATTATGATTCTAGTGGAAGGGTAACGGGCATGGTTAATGGAGAAATGAAAGAAGAAATTCCAAATTTTAATTCTAGTGAATATGAAGGATTAAACATGGGTCTTATACCTCAGGATGTAGATATATATGAGATTTTTGGTATAAAAGAGGGAAATTATAGACTGAATGTAATTGGTTCTGATGGCGAAAATCTAATTGGTTTTAGTGCTACTAACATCCCTATTTTTCCTGGTGAAACTCATAGATATGAGCTTGATCGAGATACTATTTATGAAGAAGGTATGGGAGCTATTTTTTCGATTGATATTGATGGTGATAATGATTTTGAAAGAGAAATTAATGTTGATTCTAATTTTACTTGTGAAGAATTTATTTTACAAATATAAATATCAATAAATAATAATAAATGAAAGAAATACCAAAAGCATATAATCCCCAGGCAGTTGAGGATATAATTTATAAAAAATGGGAAGAGTCTGGATTTTTTCAGCCCAAGGCTGATCAGCCTTGGGCTGAAAATCCGGATAATTTGGAGTTGCCGGAAGATGCTGAGAAATTTTCAATTTCTATGCCACCGCCGAACGCGACGGGGGTTTTGCATTTGGGGCATGCTTCAATGCTTGCTTATCAAGATTTGATGATTCGGTATAATAGAATGCAAGGAAAAAATGTTTTGTGGCTTCCAGGAACTGATCATGCTTCAATCGCGACACAGACGAAAGTTGAGAAGATAATTGCTGAAGAAGGGAAGACGAAATATGATTTGGGACGGGAGAAATTTTTGGAACGAGTGAATGAATATGTAGAAAATTCGAAAAATACGATTAAGAACCAGACAAGAAAAATGGGATCTTCCTGCGATTGGTCGCGTGAAAGATACACGCTTGACGATGGATTATCGCGTGCTGTCAGAGAAGTGTTTGTGAAAATGTATAATGACGGGCTGATATACAGAGGAGATAGAATTGTCAATTGGTGTCCGAGGTGTGAATCAACTTTGGCGGATGATGAAGTTGAGCATAAAGATCAAAAAGCGAATTTATATTATTTTAAATATGACAAAGATTTTCCAATTACGATCGCGACGACAAGACCTGAAACAAAACTTGGAGATACGGCGGTTGCGGTAAATCCGAAAGATGAGAGATATAAAAAATATATTGGCAAAGTCTATAAAATAGATTTAGGAAACGGGGAGCATGAAATTAAGATTATTACGGATAGAGAAGTTGAAATGGAGTTTGGAACGGGCGCTCTTGGTGTTACTCCCGCGCACAGTATGACGGATTGGGAAATGGCAGAAAAAAATGATTTGGAAAAAATAAAAATTATAGGAGAAGATGGAAAAATGAATGATAATGCCGGAAAGGATTATGCTGGGCTAACAGTTTTAGAAGCAAGAGAAAAATTTGTGAAATATCTTGAGGATAATAATTTAATTGAGAAATTTGAAGAAGTTGACCAAAGTTTAAGCGTTTGTTATCGGTGTAGAACTTCAATTGAACCTTTACCTTCGAAACAATGGTTCGTTGATGTTGATAAAAAAATTACGATTGAAGGAA
>JAGLXN010000061.1 GCA_023132875.1 Candidatus Parcubacteria bacterium | reverse complement strand
AGGAAATCTCTTTTTAAAGAAGCGACCCTAGCCGTTTTTTGTTTTGTTAATCTGTCATTCTGAAGTGAAACGATAGAATCTCAAATCTATGCACACAATTTGTTATAAGTTCGCAAAATCACAAAAGGCTCCACACAGAGTATGGAACCAACAACAATAAAAAAGCATATAGATTGATGTAAAAGAGGAGAGAGTTGAGGTTGCGGTAGAAATTACAATTAACACCGTCAAACCAATAATACCCGAACTCATTTACATCAACCTCTATGTTTTAAAAAGAAATATAGAGATTGCGTGAAAAGCGTATTTCTAGAGTTTAGACTTTAGTCTGTAGGATTAAAATTTAAAAGTGAAATCATAAAAGGCTCCACAGCCCTATCGGAACAATGGAGCTAACGATAAAAAATGTTCTTTAAAAAAGGGAAAGTTAAAATCCTGTAAATGGCAAACTGTTTATTAAGCTAATAGATAGTTTGCCGTTTGCAGGAGGAAAAATAAATTATGAATGACAAAACAATCCAAATAGCTTTATTCATTATCGCTGTTGCTGTTATTTCTATAGCAGTTACAGGAATAATGGAAGCAATATTGATTCCAGCAACAGGTTCAACAGTGGCTTCATTGCCAGCGGAACCACTCCTAGCGCTTATTTTCGTGACAGTGCTAGGTGTCGAAGAAATGGTGTCTAATTAAATGCCATTTCAAAAAAAATTTAAAACTTTCCCTTTTTTATTTTTTCAAGTCTGCAAACAAGTTTGTAAATTTGAAAAAGCCCCGAACTATAACAAGTTAAGTACGGAGTAAACTTCTGATAAAAATTGGGGGGTTAAGAATCAAAAAATGTTCTTTGAAAAAGAGAAAGATAATTGTAGGCAGCAAACTGTTTGCTGATGTAAAAAGTAGATTATATATTTGAGGTGATATTATTATGAAAACTAAAACATGGCTAGTATTAATTGTTGGAATATTAATTACGATACTTATTTTACCAACAGAAGTTCGTGATGGAAATGATAATCCTGTACCAGGAGCAGCTAATGATATTCATTTAAGTATTATTCTAATTTACATTTACGCATCTAGTTTAATACTTCTACATAAAAATAGCGAGGTAGATAAGATGACAAAAAATTATAATACATCATATTCCAATCGTAAATGCAATTAGGTATCCAATTGGATTTTGACTAAATTTTTCTTTGATATATATAATTTCAGGTGCTTCCTCTCTAATTAGTTTTTTAAACATCATATCTACAATAAAAAAATGACCTAGAAGATTATGTAAAATCAAAAACGATTGCATTTTCTTCTTTTTTTATGGATGAATTCAAGAATTTAACGCTTTTTTAGATTACTAGAAATGGTTTTGAAAGAATTAGCATGACAGAAAATTATAACACAATAGAAAAAATATTTTATTACACAGAATTAAAAAGTTTTTTGTGTTTTCTAAATTTTGGGAACTAGCTATAAATAATTCCCGCAGAAAAACAATCTTTTAATTCCAAAAACAAAGGCTTGTACACAATCTAATTGTTAAACAAATTTCATCAAGCAAATGAAAAATAATCAAGCAATTTTTAAAAAAGTTTTTAGAGAATAAAAAAAGGAAGATAGGCATATCTCAACTACTCTGTTAAGTATCTATCTTCCAAAAAATCATTTATTTGTTTATTGCTTATCCCAATATTCTTTCGCCTTTTTATGGCGCTCCTGAATATCGGTATAATGGTTGTACCCCCTATCGTTTGCCACGCTAGAATCTAGCTGACTTGTTTCTATTTCAAGAACTTTATCTGGCACAACATCGTGACGGACCGTAAATTCCCATTCAAGAATGGAATCTTTATCTTCAACTTTAAGAACATAAGTCCCTTCTTGAAAATCATCACGATCCAACAGATAACATGCCATTTCATTTTCATCTACATTCTCTTCTCTTTTGAACTCTCCATTCAGATACCACCCTACTGATGAATAACCCGACCTTACAGGCACCGCAAAAGTCGGCGACTGTGCGTTCAAAATTATTCTTTCGTCAGTTGAAACATCCGATTCCAAGCAACCGCTTAGAAGAAGAGAAGAAGAAATAAGCAATGCCACTATAAGCAGCGACCTTTTTCTCACTTTATCTCCTCCATGTCTTGATTAAGTCAATGCTTTAATTGGACTCGGAAGTGGGTTAGGTAGACCAAAAATAACTTCCAATGGATTCGCTCCTGCTCCTCCCGAAAGAACGGTCTGTGGCAAAATTCCATCCCATCTTTCAGCAATTACCAGACTAACAATTTCTGGATTTTCTGCAAGAGCTGAAGCTCTATTCCTTATAGCTGTTGCATCTGCCTCTGATTGAACAACTACTATATCGGCAAAGATTTTCTCTTCCAAAAGTCTGTTTTCTGCCGTTAAGACATCTTGCGAAGCTTCTTGCTTTCTTTCAATAGCAGCCTGATATTCATCATTGAACTTGAAATCAGTAAGGCTGACCTCTGTCACAGAAATGCTTGATCTTAGGAGAGACTTGGTTATTTTGTCGGTAACTTCCATTTTAACCAATTCTCTCTCAGGGATCAGATTTTCACCTTTAAACATTGCCGTTGATGCTTTTAAAGTTTCTTTCATCTGCGGATCAATGATTTTCAAGGTAATCGCATCCATATTGCCTACTTCTTCAATAAGCCATGGCCAATCTGATGCAAGTATCTGATAGTTTAAAGTTACTTCCGTAGTAACTACCTGAGAATCGTGGCTGGCCGCTGTCAGTAGCAAGGTCTCTTTCTGTATCTTGATGTCACAGATGTATAACTCTTTGGTTATTGGGTTGACCCAATGCCAACCTTTCAGAAGAGGCTTGTCTTCAATCACGCCTTTTTGCTTATCAAAAACTATTCCCGCTTCTCCAGGTTGAATAGTTTCAATCCCTACTAAACCAATTATTATACCACTTACGGCTCCAATTGCAACAATCACAATTATTGCAGTTCCGACTATTCCAAGTTTTGTTTTATCTCCATTACTCATGTTTATTCCTCCGGCTCATTATATCCTTCTTTCAATATTGTCTCCAGCTTCTCAATCTCTCTAACAACAGTTTTTCCTTCTTCGGATTCAAAATATATGTATGCGCCAAAGAAGATTATAAATAAAACTATTGCTATCAAAGAAAGCGCTCGACCTCTTCCCATCAGTACAATAGCTGCTATTAGCATAAACGATGCCAATGCAACAATAATATTTTTAGGACTGGCATTACTTATTAGCTCACCTTTTGTTTCGTACTGAAGTTTTTTCTCTCTGACTATTATCAATAGCCCGTCTCTGTAATCCTTGTATTTTCGTAAGATCTTTATGTCTATCATCCATTTATACATAAAAAAGATCAAACAAATTACAAAAGGAACTGCAAAGAGCGGAGCCATGATCGTTAATCTTTCAATCAACGTCAAAGAAAAAAGCAATCCAAAAACCAAACAAAGAACTCCCGCAATGAATTTTTGAGGAGAACTGATTGGTTCAATCGGTTTCTCAATTTTTACTTCTTGCATTCTAATTGCCCCTATATTTTTTATCACCTTTTTTGATTATTCTTTATCTTATAAAAGGCCATATTTATATGAATTTTTTGGCCCAAATAACACTTAAACATTCGTTTAAATACTATTCGGACCAAAAGATTATTTATTAAAGATCTTTCTGTTTTATTTATCGCGACGCCTTTTAAGGATATCAAATCAGGCTAACATAAAATATAAATTATGTCAACCCCGCCACAGAACAAACCACTCTTCTTCCGTTTTTTTATATCTGTTTTATTTATTGACAGAAAAATAATAATTGCGGGGTTGACAACATTTGAATTTAATGATAGTTTGATACGATGCCATAAAAAAATTATGGCAAATAAAATATAGAAATTGATCATTAATAAATAATCTTTTGGCTTAAATAGCGTTTGAATTTCTCAAATTCTGTTTTGGCCAAGGGATTTATGAAAAATTCTAAAGCTGACAAAAAGAAAATACAATAATAAATGGAGGTGTCATAGCAATGACAAAATTAAGAAAAGTTAAAAAGTCGCTTACTGAATTTGCAGGCAGAGAGGTGAAGAGTACAGAAGATCTTCTGACTGCGATTCGGGAAGCGCGAAAGCGAGAGGAGACTATTGAATCGGACAGTATAAAAGTGATTGTCAATGGTCTTTGCGAATTAAGCATAAATGTAGGTTACTATTATTCGAGGGCTACCGTAAATATCCACAAGAAAAACCATATTGAAATGTCGGATATAATAAATAAGACAGTGCCACTTTTACAGAAAGAACACAACTCTCAGGAATTTCCAAACTCAATGATTATAAGTTTGCGCCATGGAGTACATGCCGCGCAAATTATAAGCGGACATTTGGAAAAGAGCGGAGATGTTATGTTGCCGATGCATGAAGTTCCCAGCGCGCGTGATCAGACGATGATCAGAACGCTAAGAACCCTGAAAGATTCTAGTGTGGATAATACCATTAAGGCATTGGGAAGCTCAAGCAATTTGAGGGAGCATGATATAACAGTCGGACTGTTTGGATATGCAAAAGACTTTCTTTACAATGGCGGCACCAGAGAAAAAGTAGCTAAGACGCTTAAGTTCAATGTTGTGTCAAAACCATCGGAAGGAATCGTTCTTAATGGTAAAGATAATGAAGAACAAGTTTGTACGGCAATCAGGTCATGTGTTCATTCGGAAGAAATAAATCCTAATGAAGTCGCAAACGAAGTTGCCAAGACCTATACAATGATGAAAAGTCTTGAAAAAGATCCATCAATTGTTATGGGACTTGGAGAACTGGAAATTCATGCCGATTCCAAAAGCATATCTATTGAGAACAACAGCAAAGATCAAGAACTTTTCTCAAAGCTGTTAGACAAGCTTCTTAAGTCCGCTGAAGTGAAAGATCTAAGCGCGGCCACTATACAGTACAAGCGGGAAACTGGCAAATCCTTGCTGAGAAAATGGGCAGGCGCTTGGACTGAACGCGCAATAGATTCTGCAGTAGGTTTCCTAGAAAACTTCGCAGATGGTTGTGAGAATTATCTTGCAAGAAACGAAACAAAAATAAGCGCGAGCTTAATTCTTGCTGGCATTCCCTTAATCTTTGTGTACCTGCTCACAATAGGTCAAAGCTTGTTTCAATCGGCAATAGAAGTACTCCCCGCTATAATCGCAGTAGCCTTCTGCGCACTTATAAGCGAGGAAAATGGGTGGATGAAAAGAATCGGAAACAAAGTTCATTTGTTTTTTTTCTATGCGATAGTTCTTATGTCAATCCTCATAGCATCAGCAAATTTTGATTTCTATATACTGCTATTGAAAATTGCTGCTATAATTGCCGTTTCTTGCACTTTGATCAAGTTTGTAGGCAAAGAGAGGGAAAAGAAAATAAACAACTGGATAATTTCCCTATCCGACAAAGCTATTGAAAATAGAACGGTAATGACCATATTAACAATTCTCGGCATTGTTTTGGGCGTTGTAACGCTTGCAATGTCCGGAATTCTTATGTTGCCAGCCATTGTTCTTGCTGTGTTAGTGATTCTACTCGCAACATTTCTCGATAGAAAATTTTGGAGAGAAGTTAAACGCGACAGGCAAAGACAAGCAGATAGATTCTTTGCAGATTTCAGAAAGAAAAGACCAGATATGCCGGAGAAGTGTGAAATCAGATTTGAGATCACAAAGTGCAGGAAATTGAGAAATCCATTTAGAGGAATTCCAACTAAGTTAGCGAAATATTTGAAAAATAAGTTTCCAGAAATTTTAACGCTAAGCGGAGCCAAAAAAACAAGTTTCAATTTGGTAAGTGGGAAATGGGTAAATGGAGTAATTGACTTTTTAAGGTAAAATTAACAATTGGAAGCAGAGTACTCGGCAACGCTGAATACTCTTCTTCCGTTTTTTTATGTCTATTTTATTTATATAGGCAGAAAATACAAATAAGCTATCCGATAAACAGATAGCTTTGATACTTTATAAAATAAAATTAGAAGAAACTTCTAAATTTTTTATTTTAAATTATAACTCTACGATTTTTCTTAACACACCCCGTCCGCTTCGCGTCCTACCCCTCTTCCTCCCAAGGCGGACACGGCAAGAGGGGAATCCTTCCAACCTCCCCCGTTCGACTTTGCTTAGGACGGGCTCTTATCAAGGAAGGAGTTAATATCTATTTTATCCCTCCGGTAAATTTTTCCCTTCAAGCTCTTTCCAGAGAGAGTCAAACATAAATTTGAAAACTAAAAACAGTTCTTTATTTTCAATAATAATTCCGGTAAGAGAATTCCTGAGAAAGATCAAAGAAATTTTATTTAAAGTTTTTGAGAAAATTAAGAGAAGGATATGATATAATAAATAAATTTGATTTTTTATATACCATATAAATATTTTGCTATTTTAAAAAATTATGTTAAAGTATATTAAAATTTGTACATTGAAATATGAATAAAAATAACAGTTACGCTAGACAATAATAGCAGTAAATACGTTATTTAAGCTAAATTTGAGGTGAAAGATACTATGATAGAGAAGGAATTTAAATATTTGGTCAATCCACAAAATATTCCAAAAGAAGTATTTAAACATAATTTTGTGGAAATTGAACAGGGATATGTCAGTAGTAAATGTGATTTAAGCACTGAAATGAGAGTCAGAATTGAAACGCAAAACGAGAAAGAGAGATATATTTTGACAATAAAAAAGAGAACAGGCGTAAAGGGAGAACGAATTGAAGCAGAAATTGAATTATCAGAGAAAGATTTTAAAGAGATTTGGACATTAACTGAGGGAAAAAGGCTGAGAAAAAGAAGATATTTAATTCCTCGCGAACTTTCTAATGAAAGAATAATATTTATGGAATTGGATATTTTTCGAGGCAAGTTCAGCGGACATGTCACGCTGGAGATTGAAGAAAAGAAAGAAGGAGATCTTGAAAATTTTGTGCCACCTGATTGGGTTAGCGTTGATGTAACGGACGATGAAAGATATAGTAATAAGAACTTGGTTTTTTGCGGATTAAGGAATATAAAATAGAGGTGATATATATGAGAAGATATGATTTGAATTCAGGATTAAATGTATTGACGGAAAGCATTAAAGAACAAGCAGATTCAAAAAAAGGCATGCTAAAAGTATCGTTTGCTGGCGGATCAGCTTCAGGAAAATCAACTGGAGTTAAAGAAATTATGGAAAGATTAAGAACGCTTGGATTTGTTGTGGAATTAATTTCCGCTGACGGCTATTCATTTGGAGGAAAATACGCAACAGAAAACGGAATAAGTTTTGACGACCCTGAATATATTAATGTAAAAACCATTAGAGCAGATATAAATCAACTTGATGGCGGTAAAGATATTTTCAGGAAAAAATATGATTTTGGCGATGAACCATTTTATGAATCAGAAGAAATCATATCTCCCCCTGATATTCTACTGATAGAAGGGCTTTTTGTTCTGAGAGATGATTTGAGAGATCTTGCGGATATTAAAGTTTTCTTTGATATCGGTCTTCACGGATGGATCTTAAGAAGAACATTCAGAGATACAGCAAGAACCGGAATGATGCCAGCGGATATTCTAAGCTATTGTACCGAGACAGTCGAACCGAAATATAGGCAGTGGGTATTGAATACAATGCAATTTGCTGATATAGTAATTGAAAACGAGTATAATCCAGAAATTGAGGCCAAAAATTCCGGAAGGCATGAAGTTCAATTAAAATACAAGTCTTCATTAAATGAAGAGGAATTGATACATGAGCTTCTAAAACTCGGCGGAGACAGACTCGCGGTTGTCAGACAAATCGATACTTACTATAATCCAAGAGATCGTAATCTCAGAGAAACAGGCGAAAGCATGAGGATAAGGAATGAAGATCTTCGAATAATTTGGACTTATAAGGGTCCAAAAAATAAAGACAACCTGCTTAGCGTCAGATCCAAATATGAATTTGAAATCTCAAGAGATTTCATGAAGAAATTCTTAGATCTTTACGGAGAAGAAATTAAGATAATAAAGAAGATAAGAACAATGTTTCTTTTGGGATCTCTTGTAATAACAGTGGACAATGTCGTTAGGATTGAAAACGGGATTGAAGAAGATCTGGGAATATTTCTTGAATTCAGGACTAATACAAAAACAACTGATACAAAAATTTTGATAATGAAAATTGAAAACATATTGAATAACATCGGTCTTGAATCAGCAAGAGCTGAAAATAGATCTTATGTTGAGATATAAATATAATCCAGAGCAATATATTTGAGATTTAAAAAAAGAAACTCAAATTGAGCTCTTTTTTTCTAGTCTATAATTTGAAAAATGTAAATTAAAAAAATAAACAAAACTGCGCAAAAGGCTCCACACAGAGTATGGAGCCAACAAACAGAACTAATTATCCTTCGACAAACTCAGGATGACATTTTGATCATTTTTATTTATTTCGTAACTCAAAGTAAATCTATTCCTCGCTTACAATCTCCGTAGTTTCAATTTTTGTCTTGAATAATCTTCTTTGAATTGAATTTTTGAAAATCATAAATTCTTTAATTTCAAGTTTCCAGCTTAAAACGCAATAAGCGGCAAGTCCGGCAAGTCCGGCAAGAAATCCTTGAGAAAGTATCCCAATTCCAGTGTTCGTATTTAAAAATGGTTCTACTAAATATAAAGTTCTATAACAAAGATATCCGGCGATTATGGAAGCCGCGGATATTTTCAAGAGAGGCTTGTAAATTTTTTTATGGCAGATAAAATTTGTTTTTTTATTGATTAAATAATACAGGAGCAACGCGTTTACTATTGACGAGATTGAGAACGCTCCCACAAGCCCGACAATTCCATATTGTTTTGAAAGTGAAAAAGCAAGAATAATGTTTATAATAACGCTTATAAATGAAGTTAAAAAAGGAGTTTTGGCGTCATGGAGAGCCCAAAAAGCGCGGGACAAGAGGGGAATAAGCCCTTGCGCGAACAAGCTTATTGAAAAGATCGCCAAGACTTCAAAAAGTAAAATTGTTTCCTCCCATCCGATCTTTCCCGTTCCGTATATAACACGAACGATCTGGGCGCGAAGCACAATAAGAAGAATACTGACGGGAATTATAAGAAATAATATCTGTCTTGTTATTATTGTCAGATTTTTTGCAAATTCTTTTCTATTTTCTTCACTGCTTAACGCGGATAATGTCGGGAAAGAAGCAACCGCGAATGAAATAGCGAAAAGCCCTAAAGGGAAACTTTGCAAATTGTTAGCGATATTAAAAACAGTCAAACTTCCTTCAGCAAGAGTTGAAGCAATTATCGTTATGACGATAAGATTTAATTGAACAGTGATCAAGGTAAGCGTTCTTGGAATCATCATTTTTATTATTTTTCTTACACCTTCATCCTTAATATCTATGATCCACTGATAATTAAACCCCAATCTTTTAGTTATCGGAAGCTGAATCGCAAAATGCAGGAAAGATCCAAGAGCTACTCCCCAAGCAAGACCGACAAGCCCCCACCAGCGCGTAAAATAAATTGCCCCTATTATTATTCCAATGTTATACATAATAGGGGAGAGAGAATAGATGAAAAACCTTTTATAAGATTGAAGAATTCCTCCGGTAACGCTGCTTAAAAGCAAAAATATCGGACTTAAAAACATTATGCGCGTAAGCGCCACCGTTGCTTCTTTTTTTTCCGCGTCAAATCCTATCGCCAGAAAATTTATTAAATTCGGCGTAAATATAATTCCGATCAAGCATAAAAAAAGAAGAACCGTAAAAATTAAGTTCAATACCGCGTTTGCGGTTCTGAAAGCCTCCTTCTCTTTTTTTTCTGAAACCAGTTTTGCAAAGACTGGTATAAAGCCGGCAGAAAGAGCGCCAAGAACGACAATATTAAAAACAAAATCCGGTATTCTGAAGGCGGCGTAATAAATATCCAGTTCGCTTCCAAGCCCGAAATTTCCGGCAAGAATTCTGTCGCGAAACAGTCCCAAGAGCTTGCTGGCGAGCGACGCTACTGCCAAGATAAGCGCGGCCGCGGTTATAGATTTTATCTTTCCGTTTATTAGTCTTTTTATCATTTATTAATTTATCTATTTCTTAATATACATTTTATAATATTCATTGTATATTATATTTTTAAAATAGACAAAGATTTTAACTTTATTAAAATCAGTTGACATTAGCAGTTTTATTTATTATAAGCAGGTTAATAGATTTGTTAATCTTGTTATATTGCATTATAAATATGATTTTAGAAAAAATAAAGAAGGTGTATTAACCTTCTTGTTTTTTTATTATATTTTTACGAAACCAGTTCTGAAATCATAATATTTTTTTAAGAACTCAGAAATTTGTTCATCGCTACCTACAAGTTCAATTTGTATAAAACCATCTTCAAATTTTTCCCCACTATTGCCAAGCTTATTTTTGCTTAAAATTTCTCTGGCTTTATTCAATTGATCTTTATAACACTTTACTATTATTCCCAATGTTATCTCCTCCTATTTTACTTTTATTTTATAATTAAAAACAGCTCTCTTCGTTGAGATGCTGTCCTGTAAGTAAATTGAATTTTTTATAATTAAATTACAAGAAAACATCCTAACAAAAGTAGAGCTAGTAGTGCTAGACTTAGAAGTGTGTTATTTAAATTTCTTGCGCTTATATTCATCATAATTATAATATATCATATAAAATTATTTTGTCAAATTTTGAATTTTACCTTAAAAATGTTAAAATGTAATTAGGGTTTACTTTCTTCAATTGTTTCCATCTATAATTATAATTTCTAAATTAATATAATTTTTTGATAAATTCCCCTCTTGAGAGGGGTAGGACGCAAAGCGTTTGATAAATTCCCCTCTTGAGAGGGGTAGGACGCAAAGCGGACGGGGTGTGTTAAAAATAAAAATATGCGTAAAATAATCCCATACAATCCAAAATTAAAACAAATAGCAAAAAATTTAAGAAACAATAGCACTTTATCAGAAGTATTATTATGGCAACATCTGAAAAGCAAAAAAATGAAAGGATATGATTTTCATCGTCAAAAACCTATTGGAAATTATATCGTTGACTTTTTTTGTAGTGATTTAATGCTGGTGATTGAGATTGACGGTATAAGCCATGACGAAAAAATTGATAAAGATATAAAAAGGCAAAAGCAAATAGAAAGTTTTGGAATAAGTTTTTTGAGATTTAATGATCTTGATGTAAAAAAGAATATTGAAGGAGCGGTTGTGGCAATTGAACAGTGGATTGATAGATATAATTTGTAACACACCCCGTCTGCTTCGCAGCCTGCCCCTCTCAAGAGGGGAATAATCTATTGTATTGCTTCGCAGCCTGCCCCTCTTCCTCCCAAGGCGGACACGACAAGAGGGGAATAATCTATTGCATCTGCTTCGCAGCTTATTTCTCTCTTAGAATTAAAATTGTAAAAATATTTTATTTAACATAATTATATAAAAATGAAAAATCAAACATCACCCATTTCTTCATTTGAATGGGAAATAACCGAATCTCAACTTCAGCAAAAGCAAATAGCATATTTTCTTGAAAAATTTTTCTTCGTTTTTATTTTTATTATTTTTATTTTTCCACCGCTCGCTTTTTTCATGATAGTGATAGCAATTATTATATTCGCGAACTTGAAACAAAATACTAATATAAAGCAAGGAAAAAATGTGATTTTAGAAAAATATAAAATTGATGATAGAGGCATAAATATTAATAATGCAAAGCAAGGGAAAGATGGTTTTTATAGCTGGAAAGATTTATCATATTTTTACACTTATTCAAAGACAAATCCATTATTTGGACTTTTGCTTGGCAAAATTGTTGGTAATGATTTTTTTATCAGGGATAATGACAACAAATTAATAAAATTGAAAGCAAGTGCGGTTGATGCGAAAAAAGTTAAATTTATGTTATCTAAAAAGCTGAAATTCAAGGCTGTAGCGGGAGCTCAAACATCAGCATTTTCTTCTTCGTTTCAAATTAAATCTAATGGCGGATTGGCTTCTTGGCTGTTAAAGACACCATTATTAAATAGTTCTAATATTCATAATCCCAAAAACATTAGACTTAAAAAAAGAGAACAAGAAAAACAATTTCATGAGCAAACAATTGCCCAGCACAGAAATTTACAAAAACAAAAAGAAATATTTAAGAAAAAAATATTGATTGTATCATATCTAATTGTGATGTTTATTGTTACAATTATATATTTTGTTTATGAAAATAAAGATTCGTTGTCTAATTATAATAGGAATATAATTCAAGAAAAAAGTGTAAGCAAAAACACAGAAACACAAACTTTGCCTCAAAAGAATGATTCAAGTTCAGTCCATAAGAGCAATAATGAATTATGGCAAGATAAAGGTTGGCCAAAAAATGAAATTGATATTGTAAGATGCAATCAAGATAGTGATTGTGAATTGTATTTTTATTTTGATAGTGAGCCAGGCAAACCTATTCCTGCTGAGATAGATTTTAACAGGAATGTAAACATTACAAGAGATAGCTATGGTTGCATCTGGGGAGTTATTAATAAAAAGTATAAATCTCTTTGGTGGAAACGCTATCCTCTGTCAGATAATTGTGATATCTCAATAGTCAAAGAAAAACAAGTAACATGCAATAAGCATTCAAAAACTTGCACCTTATACTAAAAAATAAAAGCTATCTAATTTTAATTAGCTGTGGATAACTTTATTTAAAAATGATTTTAAAGTATAATAATTGTTTATTTTAAGCTAAAACTACCGCAATTTAGTAAACAGCAAATATTAATATTGACAAAATTAATTAATCTGATATACTTTCTGTAGAATTAATGAGATATTTATGACAACATTAACTTCACAATCAATGCGAATAACAGAATCCCAGACAGCTGGATCTTTTGTGACTGTGAAAATTAGCCTACTAATTAAGTAGCTTGCTTTTGATTTAGTTTAAACCTGAAAAGGTTACAAAAAACAAAACCAGAAGCAACCTACTAAGATAGTAGGCTTTTTGTTAAAAAATAACAAATTTGATCATTGAAAGTAAATGTTTTAGACCTACTGAAAATTGATTATACAAATCGTATAAAAGGTTTTCATTAGGTCTATAATAGCCTATAAAGAAAAATGGTCGGCATTCTTATTTTAGATTTCACCTCCAGAATCTAAATAAGAAATATCCCGTCATAAGATATAAAATGTCGACCATTACAATTATGAAAAGCCTGTAAAAAGACCATACTTATGAGGGGATATAGGTCGTTGTGAAATCATAACGAAATTACAATTACAAAATTGTACTAAAACTATATTCCCCTCCCAATTCCTTTTTTTATTTTTCTTGACTAATTGTGTTTAAAATTATTGTTAAACGTAAATAGAGGAGAAAAATGCTCGTTTGCTTTACAAAGGCAAGTGATAAGAATGCTTTAAACCATAAAGTATTCCTGTGCAGGGAATGACCGAAGATTACAGATCTTCAAGACCCGCAAAAACTAATATCAAAAAAGTTTTTGAAAAAACGGGGGCGGACAATTTAGTTTATTTCTAAAGAAAAATTATCAAGTTTATCAAAAACCGCC
>JAGLXN010000060.1 GCA_023132875.1 Candidatus Parcubacteria bacterium | reverse complement strand
AATATTGAAAATAAATACTCAGTTGTGCGCAATGAAAAGCAAATAGATGAATTAATCAAACAGGATAAGGCAAAATTCTATAAAGAATCCGGCTTTGACCTTGAGTCAGCGGAAAAACAATTGAAAGAATTTACCAGCGGCAAAAAGATCAAACCCTTTTTCCTTTGGAATCTTTATTTTTCCGAAGTGTTTCATAGCAAAGGCGGGTTTGATGTGGTAATCGCTAATCCGCCGTATGGCCTATTAAATAAACGTCAGAATAAGGCACAAACAATAGTCGTTACTCCACATGAGTTGCACTATTATAAAACATCTACAGAATACGACCCAGCAAGAGGTGGAATGATTAATATTTTTAGATTATTTATTCTAAAAAGCATTTATTTAATTCAAAAAAGTGGGGTCCTATCCGAAATATTTCCTCTATCCTTTATTGCAGATGCAAGCGCAGCAAAGTTAAGGAAATATATTCTTAATAGATGTTCGTTACGATTAATTGAGGCTTTTCCGGAACGAGATAATATTAATAAAAGAGTTTTTGAAGAAGTAAAAATGTCAGTCTGTGTCATGGTTTTGACTGGTGATAAAGGTAATGCTGATGATGATTTCTTTATTCGTATTCATTATGATAAATATGTTAACGAATTGAATGAAAAAACAATATTGAATAGTAAGTTAATAAAATTATTTGATAATAATAAACATACAATTCCTTTAATGTCCCAAAATGATATAGATATAATTTCCAAAATATATAAAAAATCGATCCAAATTCAGGATATGGGGCACTGCTATACTGGAGAAGTAGACATGACTTTGGGAAAAAAATATATTTCCCATAATAAAAATGATGCTGTTCTTCTTCGTGGAGCAGGAGTTGATAGATATTTAATCCGAAAGCAAATGAGTCAGGGGGAATTGTTATATCTTAAAGAAAAACAATATTTGGCCAATGCATCAAAAGAAAAGATAAAGCACTCTCAAGCCCAAAGAATCGTTTTGCAGGCAATAACAGGTGTCAATGAAAAAATCCGCTTAAAAATGACTCTTATTGATGAAAATATTTTTTGTGCCAATTCAGTGAATTACATTATATCAAATAATAGTGATATAAATATAAACTATTTATTAGGAGTGTTGAATAGTAGTTTAATTAACTATATTTTCTGTAAATTTAGCACTAATAGTAATGTTAACGGCTACGAAGTCGATAATTTGCCATTTCCTCGGTCTAATAAACAAGAAATAACAAATGGAATTATTCAACTTGTAGATAAAATATTGAATATCACCAGAACTGAAGACTATCCTCAAAACCCGCAAAAACAAGCCAAAGTAAAAGCCCTTGAAGCAGAAATCGACCAAATGGTTTACAAACTCTACGACCTCACCCCGGAAGAGATCAAAATCGTGGAAGGCAAAGATGAAAACGCTGATTGAGCAGATAAAAACGGGTGGTGTCCTAATTTGAAGATTTAAGGCTTTCGGAGAAAATACCGATAAAAAAGAATAGGCTTGTCAAGGTGAATTTAGATAAACAGGATTATTTGCAGGTTGTCGAGATACAAGGAGATCTATCTGACATGAATATAAAAAATATTGGATT
>JAGLXN010000006.1 GCA_023132875.1 Candidatus Parcubacteria bacterium | reverse complement strand
GCCTGGGATTAAGAAATCTCAGGCGCAAAGCACGATTGACGCTATATTTACAATAAAATGTATTATTGCCGGCGGATACAGTGAATTTGTCTTTTCGTAAAGATAGCTCATTAGAAAACCAAATACAAACGCACTCAATACCCATATCAAACCAGCTGCTATTGGATACTCCGGCAGTAAAAACAAAAAATGTGTCGCATGCCTTATGGAAAAAAAGGCCATTGACACAAAAGCAGAAAAGGCAAAACTGTTTTCTTGTCTTAATGTGCCTTGAATATATCTCAGATAGAATAATGACTCTCCTATAGGCGCCCACAATACTATAAAGAAAGCGTAAATTCCCATTGCCGCTATTGTGGAAAAGCCGAACTTTATTGCAGCCTCTTGTGCCACTAAATTTATAGCCGCGTCAAATGAAATGCCGGTTAATTCAATACAGGCTAGAATATTGTATAGTATATATTCAGATTCAATATTCCATATTCCAGCAATAACAAATATTGCCAAAATAATTTTCCAGTGTTTCGCGAAAGTATGTTTTATATCTTTGCCGGCAATTTTTATATCCCATTCAGGCTTCCAGATTCCAAGTTTCCACGGGATCAAAATCGCAAGAGCTGCGTATATAGGAAAGTATGGAGCTAAAGGCATCCATTTGCTTTCAAACGCAACAATAATTGTTAATAACACACTGACAGTAAAAACACCCGCAGTTGTTAACATCCATTCTTTTTTAATGAACATTTTCTGTCCACCTCCGCCACAAAGCTATCATATTTTAATCGTTTTGTAAAGCTCATTAAACAGAAAGTGTTTTGATTATAGTTTGCAGATATATAATAACCTCGAATTACGAAATATAAATTTGTCATTCTGAATAACTGGAAGGAGTGAAGAATCCCGCGACCATGCAAGCAAAACTGTATTATAAAGCTCTGCGATACTAGATTCGGGATCCTTCAGTCGCTATCGCTTCTTCAGGATAACAAAGACGTTTTTCTACAGTTTAATAGATGCATGATACTACCATATCTCTGCAATAAAATAAATAATTTGGATTTTTTTCGCCTTAGATATATAATAAAGCTATGAATGAATACATAAAACTAGCAAAAAACGCAATAGAGACATATATAAAAACCGGTAAAAAGATTATGGTTCCTGAAAATTTGCCGGAGGAGTTTTATAATTGCCGAAAAGGAGTTTTTGTGACAATCTATGAAAAGTATTCAGAAAAAAAATTGCGAGGTTGTATTGGCACATTTATGCCGACAAAAGAAAATGTCGCACGGGAAATAATTAATAACGCGATTTCAGCTGCCGTTCATGATTGCAGATTTAACCCTGTTTCTGAAAGTGAGCTTGAAAATCTTGTTTATGAAGTTAGCTTGCTGAATCCGCCAGAGCGGATAAATTCAGTTGAAGATTTAGATCCTGAAAAATACGGCATTATTGTCAAATCACCAGACGGAAGAACGGGACTGCTTTTACCAGACATTGAAGGAGTTGAAACGGCAGAGCATCAAATTGCGATTGCCTGCCAAAAAGCAGGAATTGATTTGAATAAAGAAAGAATTAGACTTTATAGATTTACGGTGACTAAGCATTAGGTGGTATTTAGTATTTAGTATTTAGTATTGAACACAGCAAGCTTACTTTTTGAATCTCTTAAAACTAGATTTGAAATCGCAAAGGGCTCCACATGGGCCTGTCCACCTTGGGTGGAAGTATGGAGCCAACGATAAATATAGCTTAGCTTTTTAGGTCGTAGCTTCTTAGATTTTTAGGATATTTACAAGGTGTCATTTCGAATCTGATTAGGATGAGAAACCTGCCTGCCGGCAGGCAGGTCTATGAATTTTATTAAACGCGCTTATTACGCTTTTAGATCTCTCAATCGCTATCACTCATTTCGAGATGACAAAAACAAGTAAAATTTATTAGAATAAGCCAGCCCTGCCTTGTAAGGAGAGGAATAAAATTATAAATAATGAAAAAAGATAATAAAAAATTAATCGCTAAAATTATCCCTGCTGTAAAATTGCCAATGGGCATAACACAGGTTTTTAGCTATGCCGTGCCGGAAAAAATGGAGAAAAAAGTAAGGGCTGGAATGATAGTTAAAATTCCTTTTAGAAGAAAAAATATATTGGGAGTTGTTTTGAGCGTGAAAAAAGAAATGCCTGAAAATATAAAATTCAAACTTAAAGAAATTAACAGCCTGCCAGAAAAAAACTTGAAATTATCAAACCGGCAAATTCAACTGGCGGAATTTGTTTCAAATTATTACTACACTCCGCTAAGTTTGGTCATTAAAACCATAATTCCGGATATAACAAAAAATAAGCCGAGAAAAGAAATTGAATTGCGCGATTTTTCGCCGCAGTCCTCTGCGGAGAGACTGCGACGGAGCGAAATAAGCAAACTGCTTAAAGAAATTGAAAAGAAAAATAAAATTCTTCTTATTCATAATTTACAATCAGAAAGGCATTACCTGTATTATAAAATTATAAAAGAAAAGATTGAAACAGACGGGCAAGCGCTGATTTTACTTCCGGAATCTTTTGACATTTATAATTTTGCGAAGTTTTACATTGACAAGTTCAGCAAAGACAAAGTCGCGATTCTCACAAGCGAATTGACAAAAAACCAATATTTTGACCAATGGGGAAAAATAAGAGACGGATCAGCAAGAATAATTATAGGCACAAGACAAGCCGTTTTTACTCCATTTAAAAATTTAAAAATAGTCATTGCCGATGATGAGCATAATTCAAGTTATAAGCAATGGGATATGAATCCGAGATATCACGGGATAAAAACTGCGGAAAAATTGGCGGAAATCTGGAAAACGAAGATCGTTTTATCTTCGCCGGCTCCTTCTGTTGAAAGTTATTATAGAGTAAAAAATAAATTGAATCTTTTAAATAACCCTCATCTCAACCCTCTCCCAAAAGGAGAGGGAGCTACATTGCCAAATTTAGTAAACATAAACACCGAACGGCAGAAAGGAAATTACTCTGTTTTATCTGAAGATTTACAGAGTAATTTGATGGAAAATATTTATAAAAGAAAACAGGCGATTATTTTTATTCCGCGTCTCGGAAACAATACCATTACCCAATGCAAAGAGTGTAATTGGATAGCAGAATGTAAAAATTGCGGCACAACGCTTGTTTCATACACAAATCATTTATATTGCGCCAGATGCATGGAAAAAATAGAATTAATTAAAAAATGTCCGAAGTGCGCCGGACAAAACATAGTTTCATTTGGCTATGGTTCTGAAAAAATAGAAAAAGAAATAGAAAAATTATTTGAAAATAAAAATATAAAAATAAGCCGCATTGACAGCGGCATTGCTTCAAATAAATCAAAACAACTTAAGATATACAAAGATTTTATAAATAAAAAAATTGATGTTTTAATCGGCACGCAAATGGTTTTAAAAAACTGGAATTTAGAAAACCTTGCCCTAACAGCCGTTCTGTTTCCTGAAATTATTTTCAACCAGCCTGAGTTTAATTCCCGCGAAAAATCATTTCAATTTCTGATGTCTGTTTGCAATAAGGTTAATAAAAATCATAAAATCATAATTCAAACGCATAAGCCAGATAATGATTTATTTAAACATGTCATCCTGAGCTTGTCGAAGGATATTATGGTTCGACAAGCTCACCATGACAAACAACAAGCTCAGGATGGCACACTAAAATTTTATTCTGATGAAATTAAAAACAGAAAAGCCATCTCAAAAAACGGCATCGGCTATCCCCCGTTTTCACAGATTATTAAATTGATCTATAAAGATTTTAATTCTAAAAGATGCGAAAACGAAGCAGAAGAAATGTTCAGAATATTAAATAGCAAGATAATGAACGACAAGAATTTGAAAAATAAATTTGAAATTATAAAACCCTTTCCCGCCTCTAACTACAAAGAATTTAACAAATACCGCTGGCATATAATTATTAAGTCGGTTTGTAAAGATATTAAATCAAGAGATTCTCTTTTAAATTGCGCAAAAAAAGACTGGATCGTTGATATAGACCCAGATAATATTTTGTAATTTATATTCTATTTTCTGTAAATACTTTATGATGTTTATTTGCTCCTCTCCTGCCTTTTCCGTGTCCATTCTTTGATAACACTTCCCATACCTCATAAAATCTGTTATATCCGGGATATAAAAAGTTTTCTTTTAGATAGTATTCAAGATCCTCCTTTTTCATTTTAAAAAGAATTAAAATATCTACTGGGAAAATACATCCCTTCTCTAACTTTCTGTCTATTACTTCTATCTCTTCGTCACTGTATTCTATATCATTAAATCTTGAAGCATAAAAGAAAAACTTTGCAATTGCTGTTTTCCCATTTTTCTTACCGCATACTCTATAGTTATAATCAAGCATTCCCTCTAATTTACCGAGAGCTTCAGTAGGAAGAAAATCACCCTCAAAAACTATATTATAATTTTCGTGCAGCTTTATTTGCACTCTTTTTGTCTTATCAACATCTATTCTGTTAAATAATTCGTTTAGTTTTATTGCTAAGGCTATGTTTTTTCTGTCATTTCTTCTATCAAATCCTTCCTTGATTCGTTGCTGTATTTCTTTTTTTACAGCTAATGGTACTACATGATGCTCGCTAAATTCACCGTCTGAAATGTCCTCTTCGAACAAATAAGAATCTTCTTTAATAGTATCTCTTAGAATTCCCAATCATATTCCTCCTTATTAAATTTTAAAAGAACAAGAAATTCCCTCCTTGTTCTTTTTGTTTTATATAATTTTTATTTTTGTTTTCTTTAATTGTATTTTAACACCATTAAAATAAAAGTCAAAAAATGCGGGAACGGATTTGCAATCCGTTCCCGATGTTTTTAAGATTCATGAACATTATTTGCTTGGGAAATATCGAGAACTGTTTACAAAACAGTTCCCGCGACAAACCTAAGTTCCGCTACGCTTGACGCTTCAAATAGTTTCCAATCTCTGATTTCCTTTTATAAACTCCCTTATCTTTCTCTCTTTCCTTCTATAAATTCCTCAAGCATCTGCCTCGCTTGCCAGTCTGGATATTGTTTTGCGGGAAATTTCATAAAGTACGCGCTGGCAGACTCAAGAACGCCGCCAACGCCCCGACCAAGCGCGAGCTTCGCGCATCTGATAGCATCAACCGCCACGCCCGTAGCTACAGATTTATCTTCTACATCAAGCTTAATATCCATAAAAATTGGAATATCTCCGAATGTCTTGCCCTCTATGCGCACATTCGCGATTTTTCTGCTTTTTAGCCAAGGCACATAATCGCTCGGGCCAATATGTATATTTTCATCTTTTAACCTTTTAGCCAATTGGCTTTGAACTGTTTCAGTTTTACTTATCTTTTTAAATTTCAAGCGAGAATGCTCTAATAAATTTAAAAAATCCGTGTTTCCTCCAAAATTAAGCTGGTACATCCTTTCCACTTTTCCGCCCCTTTCTTTAAAAAGATTAGCAAGAACCCGGCTTAATATAGAAGCTCCAAGCTGTCCTTTATTGTCGTCGCCGATAAGAGGCAATCCGGCTTTCTTGAACTTTTTTACCCACACTTTATCAGAAGCAATAAATTCCGGTATAAAATTAACAAAAGCGCAACCAGCCTTAATGGCCGCATCCGCGTAAAATCTTGTAGCTTTATAACTGCCTACCGGGATATAATTTATAAGAATTTCCGCTCCGCTATCTTTTAAAACAGATGCAACATCAACATCTTTTTTATTGGAAACTTTCACCTTAGTCCCTAAAAATTCTCCAACTCCGTCAAGAATTGGGGCTTTCATTACTTCAACTCCCAAATTTGGCACATCGCTTATTTTTACTGTGTTTATAGTTTTTGGCTCAAAGATAGCCTCGGATAAATCTTTTCCCACCTTGTCTTTGTTTACATCAAAAGCTGCTACTATCTTAATATCAGAAATCCTGTATCCTCCAAGGTCGGGATGCATTAGACCGATATTTTTCCTATTGTTCTTGTAATACTCTATTCCCTGCACAAGCATTGAGATACAATTCCCCACTCCGGCAACCGCGATTTTTATTTCCTTTTTGCTTCTTTTATTTTTTATTGTTTTGCTTTTTTTTGTTTTCATTTTTTTGTCTTAATTTATAAAATATTTAGTAAGGAGTTATAAATAAATAACCTTTCAAATTTCATCCAGCCTGCACACCATCTGCGCTTTAAAAAAGTTTCAGCATAGCTCGCTATTCTTCATCTTTTTTAAAGCACATCTGGCGCACATTCTGGCGAAATTATGAAATGTTATTTATTTCCAACTCCTAAATATATGATTTTGCCATCCTGCTATTATTATATAACTTTTTTAAATTATGAAAAGAAATTTATGCACAGGCAATTTTTTATTACTATTGACTAAAATAGATTTTGGTTTAGAATCATTATGGCAACACTTGCTTTAAGCGTGTTGTCAGAGAGGGAATTGAATGACAAAAAAGAAAATAGTAGCAAAGGACAGTAAATTTGAAGACGAAGAAGATATAATTGGAAAAATTTTATGCAAGATCCAAGAGGCCTTAGGACTTGTAGGCCCTAATATACAGGGCTATTTCGTCTAGTTCTTTGCGAGTGGGGAGAGAACAAAGTTCTCTTCCTGCGCCCTTCTCACCATCTCTCTGTCTTATGAAGATAAAAAGAGATTGAAGAAACGAGAAGATTCTTTAAATTTTTTATTTAAAATTATAGTTCTGCGATATTTTCAACCCAAGACTGATTCGCCTTGAGCGGACAAACCCCTCCCAACCCATTCGGCTATCGCTCAGGGCAGGCTCTCCTTTTATCAGGGGAG
>JAGLXN010000059.1 GCA_023132875.1 Candidatus Parcubacteria bacterium | reverse complement strand
TAAAAATTTATTTAAAGGTAAAGTAATAATCATATATGGCGCGAGACAAGTGGGAAAAACTACTTTATCAAAGAAAATTCTGAATGATTTTAAAGAGAATGGAAAATATTTAAACTGCGAATTAGCTTCTGTTCAACAAGGATTGTCCGTAATAGAAGCGGAAAAAATCAAGTCTTTTCTTGGTAATTACAAGCTGGTTGTTTTTGATGAGGCGCAGAATATAAAGGATATTGGCAAAGTTTTAAAAATCATGGTTGATACATATCCGGATATTCAGATTATTGCGACAGGGTCTTCAAGCTTTGATCTGGCTGATAAAATTTCTGAACCTCTTACTGGAAGAAATTTTACTTACTTGCTTTATCCTCTTTCTGTTCGTGAGATCGTAAGACAGTTTGACGCTTTTTATGGAGAAGCAAAAATTGAATCAATGCTTCGCTTTGGCTTATACCCAGAAATATTTTCCCTTTCAGATGAAGAAGCAAAAGATCGTCTGGATGAGATTTCTTCAAATTATCTTTACAAGGATATATTGCGGTTTGATGGGATTAAAAAAGCCGATGTTATAAATAAAATGCTTATGCTTTTAGCTCTTCAATTGGGGCAGGAAGTTTCATATATTGAGATTGGAAAACAGCTTGGTATTAATCGTTTAACGGTTGAACGATATCTTGATCTATTGGAAAAAAGTTTTATTATTTTTAGACTAAAAGCCTTCTCTCGAAATAAACGTAAAGAAATTTCAAAATCGGTTAAGGTTTATTTCTATGATCTTGGAATTAGAAATAGTCTTATTCAAAATTATAATCCGTCTGAATTAAGAGCGGATATAGGAGCGCTTTGGGAAAACTTTTGCATTATAGAACGCAAGAAATATCTTGAAGAAAAAGGAAAACGCTTAAATTCTTATTTTTGGCGGACATATGACCAAAAAGAAATTGATTATGTGGAAGAAGCGGAGGGCGTAATTAGCGGATATGAGTTTAAATGGAGTCCTAAAAAAACATATTGTTCTCCGAAAAGATTTATAGAGCAATATAATGCAAAAGTTGAAAAAATTAATCGAGATAATTTTTGGAAATTTTTAGAACTGTAAAATATAGTTATTTGAACTTAGCATTTTCTCAATAGCTATTTACTTCGCCTTGGGTGGATAAAAATCAGCATCCTAGAATAATGATAAAAATTATTACCCGACAAAACAAAAACACCCCGAGAAATTGGGGTGTTTTTTTGTTTTCTTTTTATTCCGCTTGCGGGTCTTACCGCCGAGTACTTCTCAATTGGCTTCGCTCTCCTGAGCGGAACTTTTTATTAAGTCTCATCTCATTTATTGGCATAGAAGTAATTTATTATTTATCACAACAGGCTTTAGCCGAGAGACCCGAGCCGGCAATAAAACAATACAATGTATTCAATGTATTCTATTTTACAAAAAACTTATTTTGTGTTACAATTATAGTAATAAAAATAAAAATAAAAATGATAAATGAAATTATATACAAAGTATTTTTTAGAGATTGTAAAGAAAATAATCTAGAGCTTTGGCAGTGTCCCGGTTTTTTGTTTGTTATGATGGGTTTTATAAATATTGCTTCTATGCTCGGGGCATATATTATTGTAAAGGAATATGATATGCCAGAGTTGGTTGTCTTTAGCGTTAGCGCGGTAAGTATAATTATTTTTAGTATTGGATCTTCAACAATAAATGGATTTCAGCAGATTGCGAAAGCAAACAGGATGAAATCTGAATTTGTTTCAATTGTCTCTCA
>JAGLXN010000058.1 GCA_023132875.1 Candidatus Parcubacteria bacterium | reverse complement strand
TAATTTCCGTATCTTATCTCGCGTTAATAGATAATGCGGATAATATCAAACTCAAAACAACTGAAAAGTATGAAAAAATTTACTGGATGCCGATTAATAAAGTTCCTAAACTGGCATACGATCATAATGAAATTTTAAAATATGCTCTTTCCAGATTAAAATCCAAGCTAATTTATACGAATATCGTTTGTAATCTTTTGCCTAAAAAATTTAGTTTAAGCGAGATGCAAAAAGTCCATGAGATTATTTTAGGCAAAAAGCTGGACAAAAGAAATTTTCGCAAAAAAGTTTTTTCTCTGAATCTAATCAAAGAAGCGGGCAGGGAAGGGGGAGTTCCTCATCGTCCTTCAAAATTATACTCTTTTAAAACTAAGAAATTAATGATCGTTGAAATGTTTTAGGTTATGTAGCTTCTTAGCTTCTTAGCTTCTTAACTTCTTAGCTTCTTAGCTTCTTAGAACATTAGAATTATCAGAATGCGTTGGTGTTATCCTGAATTTATTTCAGGATCTATTTTCTCTTACTTTTAGTCAAGTCCATAAATCACAAAACTTTTTAAATAAGTCGAAAACACAATAACTGTATTATAAAGAGGCAATTATATTTGCGCTGTAGATGGAAGTATGGCATTAGATAGCATAGATTAAAATCTAAAATAACAAAGATTCTGAAACAAGTTCAGAATGACAAAAAAATTAAAAGACTATTTTTTTTAAACTATAGTTAGTGTAGATATTACACTATAAATAAATTTAATAACAAATATATGAATGATCAGGAAATACTAAAAACAGATGTTTTGGTTTTGGGAACCGGAATCGCGGGATGCGCGGTGGCTTTGAAATTGGCGGAGAATAAAAAAATAAAAATTCTGCTTGTTACTAAAGATAAAGACATAAGACAATCATCAACTTTACGCGCTCAAGGAGGAATAATAGCAAGAGGTCCAAGCGACTCAAAAGAAAAATTGAAAAAAGATATCTTGGACGCGGGCGATGGATTATGCAATGAAAAGGCGGTAGATATTTTAGCGGAAGAAGGCCCTAGGTTTGTGAAGGAAATGTTGATTGAAAAAATTGGAGTAGAATTTAATAAAAGCAAAGGGAAGTTGGACTATACAAGAGAAGCCGCGCACAGTGAAAACAGAATTCTTTATAAAAATGATCATACGGGAGAAGAAATAGAAAAGAAGCTGACAAAGGCATTAAAGAAAAATAAGAACGTTAAAATTCTAACAAGCCATACGCTAATTGACCTTTTGACTTTGCCTCATCACGCAATTGACAGGAGAAAGGTTTATCAGAGTAAAAAATGCGTTGGAGGCTATCTGCTTGATAACCAGAGCGGTTTCGTGAAAACCGTTTTTGCCAAAGAGACGGTTTTGGCAACGGGCGGAATCGGACAAGCGTATCTTAGAACGACAAATCCTGAAGTCGCGACCGGAGACGGACTTGCCGCGGCAAGCCGGGCCAGAGTGGAAATTATCAATTCTGAATACGTGCAATTTCATCCCACTTCATTAT
>JAGLXN010000057.1 GCA_023132875.1 Candidatus Parcubacteria bacterium | reverse complement strand
TAATTTCCGTATCTTATCTCGCGTTGATAGATAATGCGGATAATATCAAGCTTAAAGCAACTGAAAAGTATGAAAAAATTTACTGGATGCCGATTAATAAAGTTCCTAAACTGGCATACGATCATAATGAAATTTTGAAATATGCTCTTTCCAGATTAAAATCTAAATTAATTTATACAAATATTGTCTGTAATCTTTTGCCTAAAAAATTCGGTTTAAGCGAGATGCAAAAAGTTCATGAGATTATTTTAAACAAAAAGCTGGACAAAAGAAATTTCCGCAAAAAAGTTTTTTCTCTGAATCTAATCAAAGAAGCAGGCAGGGAAGAGGGAGTTCCTCATCGCCCTTCAAAATTATATTCTTTTAAAACTAAGAAATTAATGATCGTTGAAATGTTTTAGGTTATGTAGCTTCTTAGCTTCTTAGCTTCTTAGAACATTAGAATTATCAGAATGCGTTGGTGTCATCCTGAATTTATTTCAGGATCTATTTTCTCTTACTTTTAGTCAAGTCCATAAATCACAAAACTTTTTAAATAAGTCGAAAACACAATAACTGTATTATAAAGAGGCAATTATATTTGCTCTGTAGATGGAAGTATGGCATTAGATAGCATAGATTAAAATCTAAAATAACAAAGATTCTGAAACAAGTTCAGAATGACAAAAAAATTAAAAGACTATTTTTTTTAAACTGTAGTTAGTGTAAATATTACACTATAAATAAAATTTAATAATAAATATATGAATAATCAAAAAATATTAAAAACAGATGTTTTGGTTTTGGGAACCGGAATCGCGGGATGCGCGGTGGCTTTGAAATTGGCGGAGAATAAAAAAATAAAAATTCTGCTTGTTACTAAAGATAAAGACATAAGACAATCATCAACTTTGCGCGCTCAAGGAGGAATAATAGCAAGAGGCCCAAATGACTCAAAGGAAAAATTGAAAAAGGATATCTTGGACGCGGGTGATGGATTATGCAATGAAAAGGCGGTAGATATTTTAGCGGAAGAAGGTCCTAAGCTTGTAAAGGAAATGTTGATCGAAAAAGTTGGAGTAGAATTTAATAAAAGCAAAGGAAAGCTGGATTATACGAGAGAAGCCGCGCACAGTGAAAGTAGAATTCTTTATAAAAATGATCATACAGGAGAAGAAATAGAAAAGAAGCTGACAAAGGCATTAAAGAAAAATAAGAACGTTAAAATTCTAACAGATCATACGCTAATTGACCTTTTAACCCTGCCTCATCACGCGACTGACAGAAGAAAAGTTTATCAGAGCAAGAAATGCGTTGGAGGCTATCTGCTTGATAACCAGAGCGGTTTAGTAAAAACTGTTTTTGCCAAAGAGACGGTTTTGGCGACAGGCGGAATCGGACAAGCGTATCTTAGAACGACAAATCCTGAAGTCGCGACCGGAGACGGACTTGCCGCGGCAAGCCGGGCCAGAGTGGAAATTATCAATTCTGAATACGTGCAGTTTCATCCCACTTCATTATTTCATCGGGACGCGGACAACTTTCTTGTTTCAGAATCAGTCAGAGGAGAGGGCGCGAAGCTAAAGAATGAAAAAGGAAAGCTCTTTATGAAAAAATATGACAAGCGCGGAAGTTTGGCGCCAAGAGATATAGTCGCGAGAGGCATATATGAAGAAATACTAGGTAGTAAAAAACATTTCGTTTATCTTGATCTTGCTTCTTATATGAATAAAAAATATATAGAAAAAAGATTCCCTTTAATCTATGAAACATGCTTGAAATACGATATAGATATAACAAAAGAAATGATTCCTGTCGCGCCAACAGCCCATTATTTCTGCGGAGGGATAAGAGTTGATGAATTCGCGCGAAGTTCTTTGGAAAACCTATACGCAATCGGCGAGGTGTCTTGCACGGGAGTTCATGGCGCAAATCGTCTTGCCAGCGCTTCTCTTTTAGAAGGGCTTGTCTGGGCTAATCGGTGCGCGGAAGATATATCAGAAAAAATAAATAATAGTAAATTAACGCGAGAAAGAGATGTTAGACCATGGATATATATTGGAGATCAAACTGCTGATCCCGCTCTTATAAAACAGGACTGGATGAGCGTGAAATCTATAATGTGGAATTATGTAGGGATTGTCAGAACTGAAGAAAGGATAGAAAGAGCCGTGTTAGATCTGAATTATTTAAAGCACAGGATTGAAAAATTCTACAGGAATGTTTGTTTAAGCAAAGACTTGCTAGAACTAAGAAACGGAGTTCAGACAGCGCTTATTATCGCGGAGGCGGCAAAACAAAACAGGAAGAGCAGGGGATGCCATTATGTTAAAAGTTAAAAGTTTATAAAGTCCATAAAATAAAAGGTTTAAAATAAATCATAAACAAAATATATGAATAATTTAAATTTAATAGAAAAAATAGAAAAACTTAAGAAAAAGCGAAGTGCGGTAATTTTGGCTCACAACTATCAATTGCCGGAAGTACAGGATATCGCGGATTTTGTTGGGGACTCATTGGAACTTGCGCAAATTTCCGCGAAAACCGGCGCAAAAACAGTGATTCTGTGCGGAGTATGTTTCATGGCAGAGACAGCGGCAATAATAAATCCGAAAAAGAAAATTCTTCTTCCTGATTTGACGGCTGGTTGTCCAATGGCTGATATGATTGATGTGAAAAAAGTGCGAGAATTAAAACAACAATATCCAGAAGCAGCGGTGGTGTGCTATGTAAACTCTACCGCGGAAGTGAAAGCCGAAAGTGATATTTGCTGCACTTCAAGCAACGCGCAAAAAGTCGTTGAATCACTCAAAGATTATAAGCAGATAATTTTTGTTCCAGATAAATATTTAGGCCATTTCCTGTCTCTGTCGTCTGATAAAGAATTTATTCTTGCAAACGGCTATTGTCCTACTCACGCGAAAATATCTCCTAAATTAATTGATGAATTGAAAGTAAAATATAAAAATGCCGAAGTTCTTGTTCACGGCGAATGCACCCCGGAAGTTAAAGAAAAAGCGGATAAAATATTAAGTACCGGAAAGATGTGCAATTATGTTAAAAATTCTTCAAAAAGAGATTTTATAATCGGAACTGAGATAGAAATGTTGTACAGGCTGAGAAAAGAAAATCCGAAAAAAAATCTTATTCAGGCAAGTCCGCTGGCGATATGTCCGGATATGAAGAAAAATAATTTGGAAAAAATATTGGATGTTCTTGAAAATATGAAAAATGAAGTTAAAGTTGATGAAAAAGTCAGATTGAAAGCCAGAAAGTGTATTAATCGAATGCTTTTGGTTAAATAAAATTAAGCATAAGAATTTCAATGCACGCTATGGTGACTGGCACCTCTTAATTATCTTGTTCTTTAATGTCAAGAGATTATACCTGTAGAGACGCGATTAATCGCGTCTCTACCAGCCCATTGAATATATTTTAGGTGCCTGTCGTCATCTGTAGAGTCTTGTACATCCACTTGACATTTTATGGATTTAAGTGTAGAGTGTATAGTCCACTTTGTGTATATTAATGGTTCTAAAAAGTTAAATATAGTACAAAGTAAAGACAAAAAATATAAAATGGAGGTCAAATTAAACTCGAATAAATGGGACATATATAAATTTGTTTCAAAATTCGAGCTTAAAATAAGTTTCGAAATGTTCTTTAAATTATAAAATGCAAAATAAAAGAAAAATTAGCGAGGTGAAGGATTTGGGAAAAATAAGAGGATTGAAAATCGCAGTATGTCAGATGAAAGTTGTTCCTGGCAGACCTGATATAAATGCAAATTATATGATCAAAGAAATCATATCAGCCGGAAACGAAGGAATTGATATTATGGCGTTTCCGGAAATGTGCGTTCCTGGCTATATAATTGGAGATAAATGGGAAGATGATTGTTTTATAGAGGATGTCCAGTATTGGAACGAGCAGATCTGTCAAGCGACGAAAAATGGCATAATCGCTCTTTTCGGCAGTGTGGCGAGTGAAGTAGATCAGAATACAAAAGGAGAAGACGGAAGAATCCGTAAATTCAATGCGGCATTCGTTGCACAAAATGGAAAATTGTCTGGTGTGACTATCAAGTCATTGCAGCCAAATTACAGAATCTTTGATGACGATCGTCATTTCTTCTCAATGAGGAAAAAAAGAGATGAAGAGGCCGAGCAATTCAGACTTTCCGGAGGATTAAAAGGCGTTGAATGCTTGAGTATTCAAAACTATCTTCAGCCCTTTCCCATTCAAACAAGAATTGGAAAAATTCCGATCGGAGTGATACTGTGCGAAGATATGTGGCATGAAGATTATCCGTTCAATCCCACTAAAAGTCTGGTTGAAAATGGAGCTGAGCTTATTGTCAATTTGAGTGCTTCGCCATGGACATGGCAGAAAAATCAGAAGCGTCATCGAGTTGTCAAAGAGTTGATTCCTGAATGTAAGGTGCCAATTGTATATGTCAACAATACTGGTATGCAAAATAACGGAAAGAATCTCATCATTTATGATGGCAGTTCAATTATTTATGACAGAGATGGTAATGTCGTGTTTGAGGTTGAGCCTTATGTGAACGGTGTTTTTCCGTTCGAGCTGAAAGATGTTATGCCCGCCGTTTCATTGCGTCCCCAACACGATACAAAAGAATTGTATTTGGCATTAAGATGCGGAGCTGAAGAATATTTGAATTTTCTGCCTCCCAAAATGAGAAAAGTCTATATTGGGTTAAGTGGCGGAATTGATTCTGGATTGTCAGCTGCTTTCTACGCAGATATCTTGGGGCCAGAGAATGTTGTTGGTATAAATATGCCTTCAAAATTCAATAGCCAGACAATACAAGACATTGCTCGAGAAACCGCGGAGAACCTTGGGATCAAGTATG
>JAGLXN010000056.1 GCA_023132875.1 Candidatus Parcubacteria bacterium | reverse complement strand
TTACCACAACTTTATCACAAAACTCCACTCTTGTCAATATCGGTTTTTTTTTGTAAAATAATGGTATATTTAAATATGCTAGCATTGAGTATACAGTATTTAGTATATAGCCAACCCTAAATACTAAATACTAAATACTAAATACTAATATTATGTCAAAAGCAAAATTAGGGCTTCCGGCTTATGTTGGAAGACCGTCGCCGTTCAAAGCGGCAAATAGATTTATGCTGGTTTTAATCATAATTCTGGTAGCAGGATTTATAAAAGCAGGCCTTCGCGAAGGCTGGTTTGAGCCCATAATAGATTTTATATTGTATTAAATTGTTGTATTGCTAAATTGTTGTATTGTTATTGTATTGAACAGTATTTTATTAATAGTAATATAGCAATGATTTATCGTATAGAACTTGAATAGCAGCATTTCAGGAGTCCGACTCCGAAGCCTCGGAGTCGGACTCCTGAAATGCACGAAGCTTAATTTATATTCCAATAAAAATAAAAACAGCGATGAAACACATCGCTGTTTTTTAATTACAACTATATTATTTTTTATCGTCATCTTTCTTATCCTTCTTCTCTTCATTTTTCACATCCTCATATTCACCCTCAACCGGACCCTTGTCTTCTTCTTTTTTTTGCTCGCCGCCATCAGGAGCTTGCCCGGCTTGCTGCTGGTACATCGCAGCGCCAATTTTTTGAGCTTCTAAAGATAATTCTTCTGATGCTTTTTTTATCGCTTCCGTGTCATCGCTCTCTTTTACTTTCTTTAATGCTTCTACTTTTTCTTCAATCGTTTTTTTGTCTTCTGCTTTGATTTTATCACCAGCGTCCCGTAAAAGTTTCTCTGTAGTATAAACGAGAGTGTCGGCATTATTTTTAATCTCTATTTTTTCCCTCTTCTTCTTATCTTCATCAGCATGCGCTTCTGCGTCCTTTTGCATTTTGTCAATTTCTTCTTTTGAAAGCCCGGAAGACGCCTCGATTCTAATAGACTGCTCTTTATTTGTCGCCTTATCTTTCGCTTTCACATTCAAGATTCCATTCGCGTCAATATCAAATGTAACCTCAACTTGAGGTAATCCCCTTGGAGCTGGAGGAAGTCCGTCTAAAATAAACCTTCCTAATGATTTATTATCCTGTGCCATTTCCCTTTCGCCCTGCAAAACATTGATTTCCACTGACGGCTGATTATCCGCGGCGGTTGAAAATATTTGTGTTTTAGCGGCTGGAATTGTCGTGTTCTTTTCAATAAGTTTTGAAGAAACTCCGCCTAATGTTTCAATCCCAAGAGAAAGCGGAGTAACATCAAGAAGTAGAACATCCCTTACTTCTCCGCCCAGCACTCCGCCTTGGATCGCGGCTCCAGCAGCAACAACTTCATCAGGGTTAATTCCTTTGTGCGGTTCTTTGCCAAAGAATTTTTTCACCGTTTCTTGGACTACCGGCATTCTTGTCATCCCGCCGACTAAAATAACTTCATTTATATCGCCAACACTGAACTTTGCGTCTTCAAGCGCCTTTTTGCATGGCTCTAAGGTTCCTTGGACTAATTCATCAACTAATTCTTCCAATTTTGCTCTTGTCATTTTTATATTAAGATGTTTCGGACCTGATTCGTCAACAGTAATGAACGGCTGGTTTATTTCCGTTTCAACTGATGAAGAAAGTTCGTGCTTTGCTTTTTCCGCCGCTTCTTTTAGCCGCTGTAAAGCCATCTGATCTTTGCTTAAATCAACTCCTTGCTCTTTCTTAAATTCTTCAGCTATCCAGTTCATAATTTTCTGATCAAAATCATCACCGCCCAAATGAGTATCGCCATTTGTCGCCTTGACTTCAATCGTATCGTCTCCCACTTCCAAAACGGAAACATCAAAAGTCCCCCCACCCAAATCATAAACAACTATTTTCTCATCCTTCTTCTTATTAAAGCCATAGGCAAGCGCGGCCGCTGTCGGTTCATTTATAATTCTTTTGACATCAAATCCAGCGATTTTCCCGGCGTCTTTTGTCGCCTGTCTCTGCGAATCGTTAAAATAAGCCGGCACGGTAATCACAGCTTCGGTTATTTTTTCCCCCAATTTCTCTTCCGCGTCGCTTTTTAATTTCTGCAAAATCATTGCGGAAATTTCCTGCGGCGTATGTTCTTTGTCTCCCATTTTCACCTTAACGCCTCCATTTGCTTTCACGATTTTAAACGGCACAAGTTTTATATCTTCCTGAATTTCTTTATCTTCAAAACTTCTTCCAATTAATCTTTTTACGGAAAACACGGTATTTTCCGGATTGGTAACCGCCTGTCTTTTGGCAAGCAATCCGACTAATCTTTCGCCGGATTTGCTAACGGCAACAACCGAAGGGGTTGTTCTATTGCCCTCTTTATTTTCTAAAACTCTTGGCTCCCCCGCTTCAACAATTGCCATGGCGCAGTTAGTGGTTCCGAGATCAATTCCTAAAATTTTACTCATATTTTTTTATTATTAATTAATTGTTAAATTTTATTGAATCTTACTGTCATTGCACGGGATTGCTTCGGTCGTTGCGACTCCCTCGCAATGACAGATTATTCTAATTATCTTTTTTCGCTACCTTCACTTTCGCTGGTCTAATAACTTTCTCATATATTTTATATCCTTTCTGAATTTCAGAAATTATTATTCCTTCCTCCTGATCCGATTCTTCTTCACCGACTGATTCAAACAAATTTGGATCAAATTTTTCACCGACTGATTTTATTTCTTCAACTCCGACATCTTTCAAAAAATTATCAAATTGGCTTTTAATGCAAATTATCCCTTCTGCCCAATCGGAATTTTTCAAATCTTTCGGCAAATGATCTATCGCCAATTGAAAACTATCTATTGTCGGCAAAAGTTTTACGATCATATCCTCGCTGGCGTATTTCCTAAATTCATTCAAATACTTTTCCTGATCCTTTTTATAATTCACAAAATCCGCCTTCGCTCTCTGCCACCCCGCCAAATTTTCTTCCGCTTGTTTTTTACGCTCTTCTAACTCTTTATTTAAATCTTTTTTTTGTGAAATGGATTTTTTAGATTTTTTTTCTTTAGGCGTTGACATAAGTTTTTAGATAGTGGATACTATAATTAATAAAGGAGATTGAAATATGAAACTAAAAGAGACGCTGGCAGAATTAAAAAGTATGCCTATTGAAGTGGCTTGCTGCTCACTTTCAATGATAGTAGTGGTCATCTCTATGCATATAGGCATAATAACAACTAAAATAAGCTTAATAATGATTTGTGTGGTATTCGTATTATACATGATGATCACGCTATATAGAGTATACAACGGCATAATGGGAATAGGAAAATGCATTCGAGAGATGCAAAAAACATTCCGAGAAATAAATTCAGTGGAGTAAGAAATAACAAAATTTCAAGCTCTTCTTTTTTTATTTCCAAAACTAAACTCAGCTAAGATTTAAATTGATTAAAATTGAAATACTAAATACTAAATACTCAATACCCGCCAAGCAATTTCTTTAAATAATCAATCAACGATACATTCCTTGAATATTTCATTCTTTTCGGACCGATAATTGCAAATAATCCTTCCTCGCCGTTTTTGAGATTATATTTTGAAACAACCATACTGCACTCGTCGGCATTATTAATTGGATTTTCCTTTCCTATAAAAACCTCTATTTCCGATTTATTTCTAAGCTCTTTTGACAATCCATCTAAACTCTCATCAAGATAATCTATAACCTCCGCTATTTTCGAAACACTATCCAAATTACTGAATTCCGGCTGAGATAATAATTTTTGTATTCCTGATTTATAAAAATCATCAGAATCTACAACACGGCTTACAGCAAGATTTCCAGACATAATTGAGAGAAGTTTTGCTGTCGTTCTGGCAAGCATTTTATTCTGGGCTTTTAGTTTTAAAAGCTCAACTTGCAAAGAATTTCGCTCTCTTTTCGTTAATTCTTTCTCCTGCATCAAAACATCAACAAAATATCTAAATCCTTTATCAGTCGGGATTCTGCCGGCAGATGTATGCGGCTGATATAAATACCCTTCATTTTCAAGTTCCATCATTTCAGCTCTGATCGTCGCCGGACTTAAATCAAAATCGTATTTCCCTACAAGCAAAGAAGAGCTCACAGGAATTGCGGAATCAACATACTCCCTGATAATTGAACCTAAAATTAATTCCCGCCTTTCTTTCATATTTATAAATTAGAATTCATAAACTTTCAACTTTATGAACTTTATGAACTTTCAAACTCAGTTAGCACTTACACTCTTAGAGTGCTAATTTTATTATAGAGGAATTAAAATGTGCGTCAAGGGTAGTTATAAAAAAACATAAAAAAAATAGAACGATCTTTTATAATTAAATCCGTTCTTGCAATTATTTTCTTATTTTAAGATATTTCTTTTCCACAACGTACACAAGTTTCAACTCTTTTGTAAAACTCGTTTTTATGTTCATCGGAACAAAATACTCTGTCATTAATATCTGGGGTTTTTCTCTGTTCTTCAGAAACAATTTTGCCACACTCAGAACAAAAGATGTTTCTTGAAAATCCTTCAAATATTATTTCTTCTTTTTCTGGAACCTTGCATTTAATACAAAAGCTCCTACCGCTCGCCGTAACTTTTACTGTATCCCATCTATACACAATAGAGCCACAGCCATCACAATGATTCAATTTATATTTAATCAATTCAAAATCCTCCCTTAATTTAACTTCAAAATGTCACATCAATAAAAATTTGTCAATAATACGAAAAATAGTTATAATATTAACATAAATAAAAAACATTTTATCTAAACTAAAAAAATGAGACAAGAAACACAAAATAAAGAAATAAGATGGATAAATATAATAAGTCCAGACAATAAAGATGTTGAATTTTTAAAAAAAGATTTTGACATCTGTTCCACTATTTTAAAAGAATATATACCAAAAATTAAAAGACCGAAAGTTGAAACGTATAAAGATTACCTTTTTGCTGTTATCCACTTCCCCGTTTTCAACCGCAAAACCAGAAAAACAATTTCAACAGAACTTGACATAATATTATTTAAGGACACTCTTATAACAAACCATAACGGATTGTTGCCTGAACTAAAAAAAGTCTTTAAAAAATGCAAATCTGATGAGACAGTAAAAAATTATTATCTGAAAAACAATGCTGCGGAGATGGTTTTCAAAATTCTTGACAAGCTCATTGACACGAGAATGCCTATGCTTGACCATATTGACGATAATATAAGCGACATAGAGGAAGAAATATTCAATGGAAATGAGAAAAAAATGGTTGGTGAGATAGCCATAATAAAACACGATGTAATCAGTTTCAGAAGAATAATAAAACCGCAAAGAATGGTTTTGGAAAGCCTTTCGCGAAATATACCAAAAATAACCAACGTAAATTTTTCCAGACTTTCAGCGGAAGTAATCGGATCAAACATAAAAGTCTGGAACACTCTTGAAAATCACAAAGAAATGATTGAGGCGCTTGAACACACAAACGAATCTCTGCTTTCTTATAAACTTAGCAATACAATGAAAATTCTAACTGCTTTTTCCGTAATCGTGCTTCCTTTGTCGCTTATAGCAAACGCTTTCGGAATGAATGTTACAAACGGAATGCCATTTATGGAATCGCCATTAGGATTTTGGATTGTTGTTTATTTAATGTTTATAATAACTTCCATCTCATTCATATTTTTTAAATATAAAAAGTGGATATAAATTTATAAAAAAATTAACAAATTAAAAAACATTATGGAGGAATTAAACAAAAAAACACTTTTGCGCATTTTTTTGGGCTTTATTTTTATTCAGGCATCTGTTTTATTGGCAATTAGCGCCAATTTTTTATTAGCGCAGACGAATGATACTGCCGCAACAACCAATCCAAACATTGAAATTACAGTGACAGATAGCGGTAATAGGAAAGATTTCCAGACAACAAGTAATGTGCCGCTGGAAAGCGTAACATTTTATTTTGATAATTTAAGCGACCCTGCTACTACTTCCATTCAAATTCCCGGAACGCCATTAACGACAGATTTAACAGACTGGACTCTTAATTTAAGCGACAGCTATTTAATGAACGAAGTTAGTTATAATTTCTACGCAATCGGATTTTATGAAGGAATTTCGTATATGAGCATGAACGATATTCTTATCCCTGCAGATGATGAAAGTGCGACCATAGAAATTACAGTACGAACAGAAAATAATCAAACAGTTTTACAAGGCACAAAATATTTTTATGCCGATACTAACTATTCTTTAAATAACATTACCTTTTATTTTGACGATTTAAGCACTACCGCTATTGATGATTACTCTTTCGGCAGTGGAGTTTCCCCTGATTTAAACAGCTGGTCAGCTTTAATTGATACTAATAATATGCCTGATAGCGAATACAAATTTTATGCTAAGGGATTTTATGAAAGCGCTTTATATGACAGCCAAAATTATATTTCTGTAACTATAGAAAATAATAGCAGTATTAGCAACACTACTAATCCAAATATTGAAATTACAGTATCAGATAGCGGTAATAGGAAAGATTTCCAGGCAACAAGTAATGTGCCGCTGGAAAGCGTAACATTTTATTTTGATAACCTAAATGATTCCGCTTCTTCCGTTCAATTTCCAGGCATTTTAACAGACACAACAAATTTAACAAGTTGGTCGCTTAATTTAGCTGATGGTTATTTAATAAATGGTATTGATTATAATTTTTACGCAATAGGTTCTTATGGAGGAAATTCACATACAAGCATAAATGATATTCTTATTCCGGCAAACAGCGATAGTGAAACAATAACACCTGATACTCCAGACGACAATACAACAGTAGAACCTCTAATTCTAACTTTTATTGAACGATTTGAATCTCCTCTTTTTGGAGACCAAAGAATTTCTATTTCTTCAAATCAAGAAATATTTAGCTGTATCTTTAAAATATATGGTCCAAAATATGCGGAATTTCCGGCAATTAAAGACAGTCCTACTAACTACCACTTTATATTACAGACTAAAGATTTCCCGAACGGTTATTATACAATAAAAGCTGTCGCTGAAAATAATACTGAAATAACCGATATTAGATTAAATACAAAAATAGAAAATATAGAAGAATCTTCAACAATTGAAACTCAACCAAAGATCGAGGCTTATCCTATAACTGAGACTCAGCCAACAACTGAAATTTATCCTACAACTGAAACTTCGACTACAGACAAGGTTTATCCCATAGTAAACACCACTCCAATAACATCTGACGACTATGTTTATCCCGAAACATTCATTTTTGAACTGCCTCTAGAATGTAAAGAGAGAAACTTATTAACCCCCGAAGAGTGCCAGAAATATATGAGCATTCCTTTTGAATGCAGAGAAAAAAATATTCTTGATCCAGAGGAATGCAAAAGGTTTATGATGGAAAATTTTATGCCTTCTGAATGCAAAGAAGCAGGAATAACCACTAAAGAAGAGTGTGATTATTTGCTAAGAAATACATATGCTAATTTTGAAAGCTTCTCTACAATAGAAATTACACCGCCCTACACCGCGCAAATTGAAGAAGAAATTACAGATGAGTGTAAAAAACAAGGAATTACTTCTTTTGAGGAATGTAAAAAACACATGATGCTTATAAACATGCCCGAGGAGTGCCGACAAGCAGGCGCAACCAACCCGGATGAGTGTGAAAAGATAATGTTTAAAGAACATGGTCCGCAAGAATGTATACAGGCGCAAATTTTCAACCCGGAAGAATGCGAAAAATATATGTTTAAAAAATACGCGCCAGATGACTGTCGAGAAGCAGGAATCTTAAATCCGGAAGCATGCAAAAAATACATGTTTGAAAAGTATGGCGAAAAAGAAAATATATCTCCGGAAAAATTTCCTATAGAATGCCAAAAAGCAAATGTAAAAACAATTGAAGAATGTGAAAAAATAATGAAAAATATATATCTTCCGCAAGAATGCGCAGATGAAGGACTGGAAAATGAGCAAGAATGTGAAATATATCTCCAGCAAAAGCATATGCCAAAAGAATGCCGAGATGCTAAAGCTAAATCCAGAGAAGAGTGCGATAAAATAATGTTTAAAAAATTCGGTCCTCCGGAATGCCAAAAAGCAGGCATTGGAAACAAAAACAAGTGTGAAGAATTTATGTTAAACAAGTATGCTCAAAAAGTAAAATGCGACAATATTGAAGACTGGCAATGTAAAAATTTTATTGAAGAAAGACACATCGGAAATATTGTAGCAAAACAAATTAAGTATAATAAGATAATAGAGAAAAAAGATGAGATGGTTGGAAAATCTATGAAAGCGGAATACCTAGAAGCTAAAATTATTCAAGAAGAAAAAATAGTTCCTATTATTAGAAAAGATCTAGGAATAAAAATCATAGCAACAAACGAAAGTATAGTTTTAGACGAAAAGGATAACTTAATTCAAACAGCGCCTATAGCGTTTATGATTGACAGCGACGAAGATGGCTTGCCAGACGATATGGAAAAAAGACTTGGCACTGATCCTTCTAATGCTGATACTGATGAAGACGGACATAATGATGGAGAAGAGGTAAAAAATGGATATAATCCTCTTGGAAAAGGAAATCTGGAAAAAAAATTGTCGCCGATTGAAAAAGCAATGATGGAAAATAAACCACTCGGCCATCCTGTGACCGAAGGAGAAGAAGTAGAAAATTTCTTCGTCAAAAATATTAGCAATACGGAAGACGCGCAAGGAAATTTAATTGAAGGATATGTATTATCAGGAAAAACAAAACCAAACAGCGTAGCAACTTTGTATATCTATTCCGACCTGCCTGTAGTCGTAACGGTAGACGCGGATCAATACGGCAACTGGCGCTATCAGTTTGATCAATCGCTTATTGAAGGAGAACACGAAGTCTATATTGCTATAAATGATGATACGGGAAAAGTCATAGAAAAAAGCAAACCGCTGAATTTCTTTATTAAAGAGGCTAAAGCTGTTTCAGTGAAAGATTTTGTTTCCATAACAAAAGCCTCTTCTGAAGAACCTAAAGAATCAGAAGTTTCAATTTATAACTACTTGTTTATCACGCTATTTATGGCAATAGCCGGCATTTTACTTTTTCTTGCTGTAATTATTAACAGAAAGAAGAATCGGCCTTTATAGCAATAATTTTTATTTTCGCCCCATGTTAATATGTGAAATATATCTGTCATTCTGGAGCCGAGGGCGATAGAATCCCGTAATTTAACTCACTGATTTTAATTACGGGATTCTATTGATCGCTTCGCTCTCTCCAGAATGACATTTAGCAATCCAAAAAAATAATAAAAATAATATGAAACTGAGAGAATTTCTTGCTAATAACAGAGAGACTATACAATTAGTTTACGGGATTATTCTTGTTGTTTTGATTCCTTTATTGATTTCCTATAACACGATTTTTATTATAGGAAAATACAATGAAAGCCTGGATGTTGCCTTACAACGCCAGGCTTTAACTGTTGGGCGCTCGATTTATGCTTTAATAAAAGATGACTTAGGCAATGAAGAAGCTATTCAAGAAAAAATTAAAGAACTATCAAGTAGAAATTCTGAGCTTCAGGAATTGTCCATATTGGTCCCGGAAGACGAAAATTTTAAGGTAATAGCTTCTTCAGAAGAGGAAAATTTAGGAAAAACTTTAGAATTTTATTATTATCAAATGGCATGGTCACAGCCGGATAATGACGGTTTGGCGACTGATTCTCTAAAATTGGCAAACACAATTGAAGGCAAAAAAATAGTCGGAAGTTTTTCGCGCGAAGACAGATTTTGGCTCGTAGCGATGCCCATGAAAGATTCTTCCGGAGAAAAACAAGCCCTTCTTTCAATGAAAATTTCATCAAAAATCGTTGACGATCTGACAAACTACAACCGTAATGCCTCAATTTATTTACTGGCCGTTACGGTTTTAATTGTTATTTTATTTTTATCAATCGCCATCAGATTATGGGATTACGCGCTTTTGTATAGAAAAATAAAAGAAGTTGACCAAATGAAAGATGAATTTATCTCTATTGCCTCGCATGAGCTTAGAACCCCTCTTACGGCTATTAAGGGCTACCTTTCTTTAATTCTTGAAGGAACTTATGGCAAAATTGAAAACAAGGAGATGAAAGAAGGAATAAATAAAGCAATAATTTCTTCTAAAAGGCTAGAAGCACTTGTTGAAGATCTCCTTAATGTTTCTCGCATTGAACAAAAACGCTTAGATGTAAAAAATGAAGAGGTTGAGCTGGAACCGATCATACAAGAAATTATTTCCCAGTTAAAAATTCCGGCAGATGAAAAAAAATTATTACTGGAATATAAAAAGCCGAAAGAAAAACTGCCATTGGTTTTAGCGGACCCGGAACGATTAAAACAAGCGCTTATAAATTTGATTGGCAACTCTATTAAATATACAGAAAAAGGAAGCATAAAAATTACGACAAAAATTGAAAATGACAAGCTGGAAATTAAAATCGCGGATACTGGAATCGGAATGTCAGCAGAAGAGCAAAAACATCTTTTTGAAAAATTCCATAGAGTTCAGAATGAAAAAACTGCTAAAATAATTGGAACAGGATTAGGCCTCTGGATTACCAAGCAAATTATTGAGCTTATGAACGGAAAGATTTATCTTGAAAGCATGAAAGAGGTTGGAACACAAGTTACAATAAAACTTAAATTGGCAAAAAAACCAGCTCTTGACATGATTTTATAATGTGTTACACTTTTAATATAAGAGATGAAATCTCTATATAAAAGTAACAAAAACGTTACAATTAAGGAAAAGCAGGTGGGAAAATTTCGGTTTTTTTGTCATTCATAAAACCGCCGTTTAGAGCCCCCTCTCGCACCCGCCTCTTTTCCCCCATCATCCCTTTTGATTTAACCGCTAATTGCTAGCTGTTTTTTTTGTTGGCAAATTCTGATAGTCTTGTATAATGAAACTACATTGTTATATTGTTGTATTGTTATGCATAGCATAACAATAAGCGCGGCAACAATTTAACAATTTAACAATTTAACAATTTAATTGTGAAACTATATAACGCCCTCACTAGAAAATTAGAAGAGTTTAAGCCAATTAAAAAAGGCGTAGTGAAGCTTTATCATTGCGGACCTACTGTATATTGGACCCAGCACATCGGCAATTTGCGCGGAATGTTTTGCGCCGATTTGGCGGTAAGAACGCTTGAATATTTAGGATATAAAGTTAAGCATGTTCGAAATTATACCGATGTCGGCCATTTGACTTCTGATGAAGATGCGGGAGAAGATAAGATGGAAAAAGGCGCTCGCCGTGAAGGATTAAAGACGGAAGAAATCGCGGAAAAATATATCGGAATTTTTGAACAGGATACGCGAGAATTAAATATGCTAGAACCAACCGTCAAGCCCAAAGCAACAGAACATATTAAAGAAATGATTAATATGGCTCAAATCCTGATTAATAAAGGTTATGCCTATTCAACAGATTTAGCTGTTTATTTTGATATTTCTAAAGCCAAAGATTACACAAAATTATCCGGGCAGGTTTTAGAAAAAAATATTCAAGGCGCTGGTAAAAGCGAAGTAAGCGATTCGCAAAAAAAACATCCTAGTGATTTTGCGTTGTGGTTTTTCAAGGCTGGAGCGCATAAGAACGCTTTGCAAAATTGGCCGTCGCCATTTAAATCTCCTTTAGTTAAAAATGGACAAGGATTCCCGGGTTGGCATATTGAGTGCTCCGCAATGAGCAAAAAATATTTGGGCGATACGATAGACATTCATATGGGAGGCATTGAGCATATTCCAGTGCATCACACGAATGAAATTGCCCAAAGCGAATCTGCAAATGGAGTGAAATTCGCAAATTATTGGCTGCATAATGAACATCTGCTAGTTGATAACAAAAAAATGGCAAAGTCAGAAGGAACTGGTTATAGCTTATTAGAAATAAAAGAAAAGGGATTTAATCCTCTCTCTCTTAGATATTTATTTCTAACCGCGCATTATCGCTCTAAGCTTAATTTCACCTGGAAAAGCTTAGAAGCAAGTGAAAATGCTTTGAATAAATTGTATGATTTTATACGTCATCCTGAGCTTGTCGAAGGATCTCATTATAATGTTAAAACAGCCAAAAACTACGAAAAAAAATTCCGAGATGCCCTTGAAAACAACTTTGATACCCCCAAGGCATTAGCGATAATATGGGAAATGATAAAGTCAAAAGAAATAAGTTATGATAGTAAAAAAACTACTTTGCTAAAGTTTGATAAAGTTTTAGGACTTGATTTAGGCAAAATTAAAAAAGAAGAAATTATAATTTCAGATGATATTAAAAAGTTAATCAAACAAAGAGAGGAAGCGAGAAAAAATAAAGACTGGGAAAAAGCAGATGAATTGAGAAAAGAAATTGAAGCGGATGGTTTTATTGTTGAAGACACGGCAAAAATGATAAAAATAAAAAAGAAGTAGATTTTACTCTACTTCAGCCGTTATCTAGAAAAGCTTATATGCATTTCTACGTTAAATAATATCCTATCTTCATTAAGAGATCTTTTATAACCATCTTCATTCTCAATATAAGTAACCTTTCCTAACATTCCATGAAGAATTCCTGAAAGAGTAACAGTTCCTTCGTTATAATTAGAATCTGCTGAAATTCTTATTTGTTCATGACCTATTCCCCAGTTTAAGATTTCATCCCGTTTCATCAATAAATCTCTCACGGTCATTCTACTATTCATATTAGTTCTCCTTTTAACTTTCTAAATAATAGCACTAAACATTTTAAAGTCAATATTCCATTGCTCTTGACAACCTGTGTATTAAAAGAGCATAAACAAGCTATTGATTAAAATGGCTTATTTTTATATACTAGACTTACACAGTAGATACTTGCAAACAGGCTCCACAGCCTTAAAAGAACTATGGAGCCAGCGAGTTTTATAAATTTTTAACTCGTTTATTATGCCTAAAGAAACAAAAAATCCGGATTTTGGAGTAAATAGAATGCCTCCTCAAAATATTGAAGCTGAACAATCAGTTCTCGGCTCTCTTATGATAGACAAAAACGCGATTATAAAAGTCGGAGATTTAATCACTCCTGAAGATTTTTACAAAGACAGCCACGGCAAAATATATAAAGCCATGGTCTATTTATATGAACATCATGAACCGATAGACCTGTTAAGCCTTTCTAATAGATTAAAAGAGACTGAAGAATTAAAACAAGTCGGAGAACAAAGCTATCTAGCTTCTCTCGCAAATATTGTTCCAACGGCCGCCAATATAGTTCATTACGCAAAAATTGTTGAAAAAAAGTCAATTCTGAGAAAACTAATTGATAACGCTTCGCAAATAGTGTCTGAAGCGTATAATGAAACAGAAGAGGTGGAAAAAACTTTGGATGAGGCTGAACAGAAAATATTTTCCGTATCAAAAAAACATATTAGACAGGATTTTACTCCGATAAAGCCGGTTTTAGAAGAAGCCTTTGATAGAATAGACGAGCTTCATAAAAATAAAGGGAAGATGCGCGGTGTTCCAACAGGATTTACGGATTTAGATAACATCTTATCGGGTTTGCAAGAATCTAATCTAATTATTTTAGGCGCAAGGCCAAGCGTTGGAAAATCTTCTCTTGCTATGGATCTTGCTAGGCACGCGGCAATAAAAGAAAAAGTGCCAGTAGGAATTTTTTCTCTTGAAATGTCAAAAGGAGAAGTAATAGACAGGCTTATCTGCGCTGAAGCGAATATTGATCTTTGGAAACTTAGAACTGGAAGACTTTCCAGCACGGGCGAAAATGATGACTTTTCAAAAATCGGACACGCAATGGGCATCCTTTCTGAAGCTCCAATATTCATAGACGACTCGGCAACTATAAATGTTATGGCAATGAGAACAATGGCAAGACGCCTTCAGTCTGAGCATGGACTTGGAATGATTATAGTTGACTATTTACAACTAATGGAGGGACGCGGAAATATAGACAATCGCGTTCAGGAAGTAAGCGAAATCTCAAGATCATTGAAGGGCCTCGCCAGAGAATTGAATATTCCAATTGTCGCTTTATCGCAATTATCTCGCGGGATTGAATCGCGAACTGACCAAAGACCAAAATTATCTGATTTAAGAGAAAGCGGATCCATTGAGCAAGATGCCGATGTTGTTCTGTTTATTTATAGGGAAGATAAGACAAAAAGCGATTCAGAAAATAAAAACATCGCCGAGATCATAATTGCCAAGCATCGAAATGGGCCAGTCGGAAGCGTCAAGCTATATTTCAATGAACAAACGAC
>JAGLXN010000055.1 GCA_023132875.1 Candidatus Parcubacteria bacterium | reverse complement strand
GAGCCAACATCCAAAATTTTACCCCCTTCTTTTGGCTGAAGCAGCTCTAACATAAAAGCCACTGTCAGCGGCTGGGAAATTGTCTGACCGTATCCAATTGGAAGAGGCATATTTATATATGCTTCAACTTTTAAGTCTTCAGGAACAAAGTCAACTCTGTCAATCTTATAGAAAGCATCAATTATTCTGGGAGTTTTTAAATATCCCCGGCTAATTAAATTTTCTATTAATTGTTTCATGGATTTAGTATTTAGTATGTAGTACTGAGTATTTAGTATAAATTTATAGATAAGTTAATTGATGCAAAAATACTTAATACTGTATACTGTATACTGAATTTATTTTCCAAACCTCCTACCTCTATTTGAATAATCTTTTATCGCGTCTCTAAAGTCATTTTGATCAAAATCAGGCCAAAGTTTTTCAGAAAAATATAATTGAGTATTAGCAGTGTCCCACATCATAAACCCATCACTCAAATGCGGCTCTCCTCCTGTCCTTATCATTAAATCTACCGGAGGCAAATCACAAGTCAGAAGGCAATTCTTTAAAAGATTTTCATCAATTTCCAAAGACATGCCTTCCCTCGCGCGTTTTGCAATGCATTTAATAGCATCCAAAATTTCGCTAGTTCCGCTATAAGCAAGAAAAAAATTAAGAAAAAAATTATTATAATTCTTTGTAGAACCTATTGCCGTATTCAATGATAAACATACATCTTTTGGAAATTGCTCTTTCCAATCGCCAAAAATATTTATTTTCACTTTATTCTTGTGAATTTTTTTATTTTCAGATAATTCTAAAAACTTTTTCTTAAATGTGTTTAATAAAAATTCTACTTCCGACTTGGAACGCTTTATTAAATTATCTTTTGAAGACCCCCAAAATGAAAGATGTGGAATATTCAATTCAACTATAACATCTGCCAACATATCCATGCTTTCCGCTCCTTTTTTATGCCCAAACCAAACATCCAGCTTGTGTTTTTTTGCCCATCTACGGTTTCCATCAGGAATTATTGCTATATGAGCAGGTAAATTTTTATTTTTTTTCATTGTAATTATCAGTTTGTTATTTAGACTCTGGAATAAAATAATATTTTCTGCTCAATACTCAATACTGTATACCCAATACTACTGTGGGCAGGGAGGGATTCGAACCCCCGAAGGCAGAGCCAACTGGTTTACAGCCAGTTCCATTTGACCGCTTTGGTACCTACCCGAAATTATTTATCACTTACATATATTACTATGAATTATGGTTTATGTAAAGAACCTGAATCACATTGTTGTATTGCTATATTGTTAAATTGTTATTTTGATTTTATTAGAACTCATACATTTGAAGTGTCATTCTGAACTTGTTTCAGGATCTATTGTTCATTACACTAATTTATATCCAATTCAATAAACTTGCTCTTTCGTTTTTATCTTAATCTAACGATTTGAAGATTTATAGGTTCATTTATTGTAAGATATAGAAGATTCTGAAATAAATTCAGAATGACGAGTTTGAAATTTTTAATTTGATATTTTACTGGCTATTTTATTTACTTCCTTTATGGTTTTCTCAACATTAAAAGTTAAAATTTTTCTGTTCTCCATAACCACTTTCCCGTCAATTATACAAGTTTCAACATCACTGCCGGAAACGGAATAAACTAAATGCGAATAATAGTCATAAACAGGAACGAGATGAGGTCTATTAAAGTCCAAAATAATAATATCAGCTTTTTTGCCGATTTCCAAGCTTCCAATTTCATTTTCCATTCCAAGCACTTTTGCTCCATTTATCGTCGCCATTCGGACAGTTTCTTTCGCACTTACGACTGTAGAGTCCAATGTTGAAACTTTTGCCAGTTTGGCAGCACTATCCATTTCAGAAAATATATCCAAATCATTATTACTCGCGGATCCGTCAGTTCCAAGACTTACAACAACATTATCTTTAAGAAGCTTATAAACAGGCGCTACACCTGAAGCAAGTTTCATATTGCTCTCCGGGCAATGTAAAACTTTCACTCCCCTGTTTTTTAAAATTTCTATATCTTTATCATCAAGCCAAACACAGTGCGCCGCAAGAGTCATTTCATCCAAAACTCCAATTTTGTCCAAATATTCAACTGGTGACATTCCAAATTTATTTTTTATTTCATCAACCTCTTTTTTTGTTTCAGCAAGATGGATTATGTAAAGAAGATTATTTTCTTTCGCGAATTCTTTGAATTTTATAAGAATTTCTTTACCGCATGTATAACAACTATGAGGTTCAATGGCAATTGATATAAGCGGGCTGTTTTTAAATTCTTTCAAAAGATCTTTTGTTAATCTTGTTTTGTTATTGAAAATTTTATCTTCATCGCCAAACGCGCTAACAATCCCCTCTCCTATTATTCCTCTTACGCCAGCCTCTTCCGCTGCTCGTCCAGTTTCTTTTTCAAAAAAATACATATCGCAAAAAGTCGTTGTTCCCGAGAAAATCATTTCAGCAAGAGAAAGCTTTGTTCCCCAATAACAAAATTTTTCATTTACAAATTTATCTTCTGCCGGAAAAATATATTCATTGAGCCATTTTTCAAGCGGCAGATCATCTGCCAATCCGCGAAAAATACTCATCGCTAAATGAGTATGGGTATTAATGAGTCCCGGCATAATTACTCCGTTTTTCGCGTCAATTTCTTTTTTTGTTTTATACTTATTTTTTATATCAGAAGATTTTCCTAAGTCAATAATTTTATTCTTTTTTATAACAACAGCGCCGTCATTAATGATCTCATCATTATTATTAACAGTTAAAATAACTCCATTGCCTATAATTATGTCCGCTTTCTCCTTTTGTTTCATTGTTTTTATGGTAAGTTAAGCTTACACGCATACTCAAAACACAATGTGATTAATTTAGGGCTGTTTCGCGCTAACAAATTTACCTATTTTTGTCATTCCGAAATGAGCGATAGCGATTGAGGAATCTATAAACTATCTAAATTTCATCCGAATATACATTATTTTTGCATAGTTCTATTTATAGATTTCTCACCCTATCGGGTTCGAAATGACAAATTCGTTAACATAATACAGCCATGCCACTCCTTTATCAAGGAGATAATTATAGCGCAAATATTCAAATCCTTAGCGCTAAATTAATCTTTCTCATCTTCTTTCTCGGCTTTATCCATAACAGGCAAAACCAAGCGATATACCGCAAACATTGATAACGCAAAAGACAAAACCGCACCGATAATCACAAAAATTGGCAACGTATTAAAATATCCATCCGCGTAATAACCGAGACCGATAAATGAAACTGTTATAATTGAAACAGTAACTCCGATCTGCGTTATCAGGCTCACAGCATAAGCTATTTTAAATTTTTCTTCTTTTTCCTCGTTTTCTTTTTTCATAAATTAATTATAGCAGAAAATTGCACTCTTTAACAACTATTTGATTTTAATTATAATTGTGATAGTATGGAAAAAAGAATAATTGAAAATAATTTTAATTATCCTTAAACATATAATAGGAGGTAAATTAGAGTGAATGATCTTTACAAAAAAAATGTCATAGATCCTGGAGACGAAGTATCGAAAATGGCAAGCTTAGTTTGTAAGCGAAGTTTTAAAAACAGTAAAGCAATAACTATTGTATCACTTCAACCAGAAAATTTTCGAGGAGGAGTTGGTTATTTATTCAAGCCAGAGATAATTAAAAAGATGGCGGAATGTGAGATCGATCCGATAAGTGGAGAAATAACTTCATGGACAATAATCGAAGTAGTTCAAAACGACGGGGCTGGAGGAAAACCGCAATTTTTCACACTTGTCGAAGATCCAGAAGTATTCCGCGGACTAGGCTGGGAGATAATTGCAATGACTGCAGACGATCTTGCGAGATTAGGAATTCTTGCTATTATCATAGACAATGAAATCGGTGTTAAAGCTATAACAAAAGAAAATATGCCGGCAATGCAAGCACTATTTGAAGGATATGAATTAGCGTTAAAGAAGAGCAATATTGTAAACATTACTGGAGAAACTGCGGTAATGAAACACAGTATCACAGCATTTTGCGATGCAAATTCTAGCGAACAGCTTGTCCTTACTTGGGGCGCATCATGTATAGGATTGGCTCGCAAAGACCTATTAATAGATAGTTCTAAGATAAAACCAGACATGATAATTGTTGGATTCTTGGAAAAAGGTTATCGCTGTAATGGTGGAACATTCTTTACAAATCTAATATTGGAAATATTCGGTCCAACTATGCAGGATATTCAAAACAATCCCGAAGCCATAAAATTTTCAAGAGAACTCACCACACCATCCATAAGCTACGCAAATACTATTTGCAGAATTATTGGATGGAATCTTGACGGTAGTGTCGGCGAGCCATCTGCAGAAATAGCTGGAATAGCGCATATAACTGGAGGAGGCATTAAAAAATTAGGAGAAATACTTCCACAAGGAGTTGGCGCTAATTTGGATTCAATGCCCAAGCCCCCAAAAGTACTTCTTCAAGCGCAAAAAATGTCACGGAGCATACCGAGTCTTCGACTAACTGATTCCCAAGCCTATACTACTTTTCACGGAGGATGTGGAATGATGATTGTCGCAAAAACACAAGAAGATGCGAATGCTATCATTGAAGAAGCAAAAAAAGACGGCATAGACGCACAAATAATAGGAAAAACAACAAATTCAATTGAAGGAATAATAACAATTGAATCACAATTTGAACAAGGAGGAACTCTAACATTTATAGATAATTAAAATCACAAAATAAATTAATATTACCAGAAAGAATTAAAAACTCTTTCTGTTTTTTACTATTGCGTTTTATTAATATTTCGTTTAGTATTGTGCTAAGGCTAAATGTAAATTTAGTTGCTCTTTAGACAACTTAATAAAGGAGGTAGAGAAAGTTGATGATAAGATATTTTAGAAAGAATGCTCTAACAGAAGCGAAAATAAGCCAGATACTGGCAAAATGGAACGGACCTGCAATAGAAGCAGGAAATATTAAAACAGAAACGTGCTTTTATGTTGAAATTGATGGCGAATTAACACCAGGAAATGAGTCAAAATTAATATGGCTTCTTGCGGAAACATTTGAACCTCAAAATTTTGGGGAAAGTTCGTTTATACTGAGTAGTCCTACAATATTTGAAACAGGACCTAGATTAAACTTTGAAACTACTTATTCTTCAACAGCGGTTTCAATATGCCATTCTTGTGGAATTGAAGAAGTCGTGAGAATTGAAAAATCTCTAAGGATAGGAGTGCTAATAAGTCTTGACGAGGAACAACTTGAGGATTTAATGTCTTTGTTTTATGATCGCATGACAGAGATAGTATATGTCGAACCATTGGAAAGTTTTGAGTCTGGATTAGAACCCGAGCCTGTTCAAATTGTTCCTCTCATAGAAGAAGGAACAGATGCTTTACATAACATAAACGTTGAACTCGGTCTTTCTATGGATCAAACAGATGTTCAGTTTTATCATGATTTGTTCGTTAATTCCCTAAAAAGAAATCCGACCGATGTAGAACTTTTTGAAATTGGCAATGCAAACTCTGAACATTCCAGACATCTTCGTTTTGTTGGTAATTCTGTCATAGGCGGAAAATTAATGTCAGAAAGCCTTATGGACATTATAAAAACTCCATATAAGATAAATCCAGCAAACACAATATTAGCTTTTGATAGTTCTGCGATTGAAGGCACCGAGGTTATGGTTTTAATTCCATCTGATCCTCTCGGTCCAAGTCCATATTTCAAAATAAATTCTGTCTTTCATGCTACATTTACCGCAGAAACACATAATCATCCAACTGGCAACGATCCTTATGACGGAGCAGCTACTGGATCTGGTGGTATGTTTCGTGATTTATTGGATCCTGGGATTGGAGGAACAATTAGCATAGGAGGAGCAGGTTATTGTGTTGGAAATCTTCATATCCCCGGATACAAACTTTCTTGGGAAGAAGATAAATGGGTTTATCCCGAAACTTTGGCATCTCCACTTGAAATTTTGATACGAGCGAGCGATGGAGCGAGCGACTATCATAATTGCATCGGAATACCGGCAATATTAGGTTTTACCAGATCTTTTGGTCAAGTAACGCCAGATGGACAATATTGGTCTTGGTTTAAAACTCTTATGTTTGCCCTAGGAGCAGGACATATAGACGATTTGCATGTCAAAGAAAATATTGTAGAGAAAGGAATGCTTGTATTGCAACTTGGAGGACCGTCATTTAAAATTGGTTTAGGCGGCGCGGCAGGAAGTTCAATGCTTGCAGGAGAAAATAGCCAGGAACTTGATTTCAACAGCGTTCAGCGCGGTGATCCTGAAATGGAGCAGCGGGTTTGCAGGACAATTCTGGCATGTATCAGATTCGGAAAAAATAATCCCATCAGTTCAATTATAGATTATGGAGCGGGTGGATCTTCAAACGCAATTCCGGAACTCGTAAATCCAGCTGGAGCTCTAATAAATTTGAGAGATATTCCTTCAGGAGATAAAAGTCTTTCAGCTCGGGATATCTGGGGAAATGAATCTCAGGAACGAATGGGCATTTTAATCCGGCCCGATCGTCTATCTGAAATAGAGCAGATGTGCAAACGCGAAAATGTTCCTTGCGCTGTTATTGGAGAAATAACCGGTGATGGGAATATTGTTGTATTTGACGAAGAAGACAATTCCTATCCGGTCAATTTGCCTTTGGACAAGATTCTTGGTGAAATTCCTCCAAAAACCTTTGAGATGGAAAGAATTGAGCCAATATTAGAACCTTTAATCCTTCCAGAAGATTTAACTGTCTTTGAAACACTAGATAAAGTTTTGCGCTCCATTTCAGTTGGTTCTAAGAAATTTTTGACCAAAAAAGCTGATCGAAGCGTTGGGGGCTGTGTTGCTCAACAGCAATGTATAGGACCTAACCACATAACTTTGTCAGATTATGCTATCTATGCAAGAAGCATGCTCGAACTTAGCGGAACTGTGAATACTATTGGAGAACAACCCATAAAAAGCCTTATTTCTCCCCAAGCTTCAATTAATATGAGCGTGGGAGAAATGATTCTTAATATGGCTGGAGCAAGAATTACCAATTTCAATGACATTAAATGTCTAGCAAATTGGATGCTCGCTGCAAAGTTGCCAGGCGAAGGAGCATGGCTTTATGATGCCTCTTGTGCATTAAGAGACATTATGCTTAAACTGGGAATTGCTATTATGGGTGGAAAAGATAGTCTTTCAATGGCTGTTAAGACTACGAATCCTCAAGGAGAAGAACATACGGTAAAAGCCCCCAGATCAGTAGTGATCTCTGGTATTGCGCCTATGGATGATATAACCCAAAAAGTAACTGCTGATCTGAAAAAACCGGGAAACAAACTACTCTTTTTGGATCTGGCAAATGGCAAAAATCGTCTTGGCAGTTCAGCG
>JAGLXN010000054.1 GCA_023132875.1 Candidatus Parcubacteria bacterium | reverse complement strand
CGCTTTTGAGGCAGTGCAAATGTTGATTGACAAAAAGCTTATATCCGCAATTCACGATCGAAGTGATGGCGGTCTCATTGTAACGCTTTTGGAAATGGCCTTTGCCGGTAATGTCGGCTTAGATATTTCAATAAAGAGTAATAGTGAAACCATAGAAACGCTTTTTAGTGAAGAGCTTGGATTAGTCCTGGAATCTGATAACGCGGAAGAGATTGTGAAATTGCTTAACGATCTTGGGATACCAGTTAAAGTAATAGGATCAGTAGGAAATTATGGAGGTAAAATAAAAGTAAGACATAATAACGAGTTGGTTTTGGATGAAGAGATGACGACTCTTCGACAAATTTGGGAAGCAACAAGCACAGCAATAGACATGCTTCAAGCTAACCCCGAATGCGTAAAAGAAGAAGCGCAAGTTAACGCGGAATTGATAACACCTCCGCCATATAAATTGACTTTTAAACCAAAAACTACTCCTGACAACATCCTCAATTCTAGCAATAAACCAAAAGTTGCTATTATAAGAGAAGAAGGAAGTAATGGTGATGAAGAAATGGCTATGGCATTCAATCTTGCAGGATTTGAAGTTTGGGATGTAGCTATAACTGATATAATCGAAGGCCGCATTACCCTTGATCAGTTCAGAGGAATAGCATTTGTTGGAGGATTTACTTTCGGCGATGTCCTAGATGCAGGGAAGGGATGGGCTGGAGTAATCAAGTTTAATCCGGAAGCTAAGAAACAGTTTGACGGTTTTTACAATCGTCCTGATACATTCTCTTTCGGAGTATGTAATGGCTGTCAGCTTATGGCACTCCTAGGTTGGATACCTTGGCAAGGAATTCCAGATGAAAAACAACCAAGATTTATAAACAACAAATCTGGTCGTTTTGAATCAAGATTTCCAACCGTGGAGATTCAACCAAGTCCGGCAATAATGTTTAAAGGAATGGAGAGTTCAATTCTTGGTGTGTGGTCTGCGCATGCCGAAGGACAACTTTTTGTTCCCGATAAACAAATGTTGGATGAGATTGTAGAAAATAGCTTGGCGCCTGTAGTCTTTGTTGATATGGACGGAGAACCTACAGAGATTTATCCATTCAATCCAAACAGCAGTCCATTCGGTATAGCCGGACTTTGTTCTAAAGATGGAAGGCATCTAGCTATGATGCCACACGCAGAAAGATCGTTCCTGCTCTGGCAACTTCCGTGGATTCCAGAAGAATGGAAAAGCTTAGAAGCTAGCCCATGGCTTCGAATGTTTCAGAACGCATTTGAATGGTGCAAACAGGAGGAAAATATAAAATAATAAGAACTTAAATAAATTGCAAAAGTTCGCCTTGTGGAAAATTTCCGCGAGGCTATTTTTTTATAAAAAAATAGCAGTTTTTTATTTACTGCCAAAACAATTGTTTTTTAGAGATTATTGCTCTATAATTAAAACAATATTAAATTATTCAATTCAATTCCATGAAACCAATAGAAATTATGAGCAGAGACAATCCTAAAATTAAATTTTTAAAACAGCTGCAACAGAAAAAATATAGAGACAAATTTGAAAAGTTTTTTGTAGAAAACGCTGTCCTTATTTGCGATGCTCTAAAATCCGATTTTTTCTTTGAATCTCTTTTCGTTACTGAAGATTTTATAAAGAAAAATAAAAAGAAATTTGATTTTATCTTAAGCCGCACAAACGCAAAAGAATATTATTTGATAAGCGAGAAAATAAACAGATCTTTTTCCAATCTTGATACCGCTCCCGGCATTTGCGCGATCTACCATAAAAAAAGGAAGGAAATTGACTTTACTAAGCCTATAATATATCTTAACGGCATAAATGATCCTGGAAATCTGGGAACGATCTTGCGTTCTGCTCTTGCTTTTGATTTAAAAAATATTATAGTGGATGAAAAATGCGCGGATATTTATAATCCCAAGACCATTAGCGCTTCCAAAGACGCGATTTTCAAGTTAAACATTATTTCTGATAAAAATTTAGAAATTCTTGATCAAATCAAAGAAAAAATGAAAGTCTTTTCTACGCGCATTGAAAGATCAGATACGCTGGATGTCTTGAAAAATGAAAAATTATTTTGTCTTATCTTGGGAAGCGAATCGCATGGAATAGATAAAAAACTGCAAGAAATGTCCGACGCCTGCGTAAGAATTGAAATGGGCAAAAAAATAGAATCCCTCAATGTAGCCTCAGCTTCAGCAATTATTTTTTACGAGATCTATAAAATGAGAAAATAAATTTAAAAACACCTAATTTTCCAAATCAACTTTCAATTTTGAATTTTTATAAACTTCATCAAGATCGCCATAAGCAAATTGTTCTCCTTTGACGGTTGTCATTTCTTCATCTAACTTTTCCCAAGGAAAAAGATAGCAGATATTCTCTATCTTTTTTATTTTGCATTCCTTATCATTCAATGCTTTTGTTTCATTGGTCAGCTTGCCATAAAAAGTTTTCTCAACATTATCAATTTTCTGATATGAGTAGTCAATATGATCAACCGCGTAAACTATTCTGCAATCTGGAAACATTTTCTTTAGATCTTTCGCGGCTGTTGACGCCGTAAGTCCGAAACAATGATTATTTTCTACCAACAGAAAAACTGGCGATTTTTTACCATCAAGACTTTTTTTCGAAAAACTAAAAATTTTCTTCAATTCTATCTTGTCGTTTGAGAGAAAATATTTATACTGAACCGGCAATATTCTAAGAAGATTAAGATTAAAAGTAAGATATGTCCCGGGAAACGATCCTCCTCTTAAAATTGGAACAACCGCGTCTATTTTTATATCGTTCTTTTTTATGTATTTGTTCACCTTGCCAAGAAGAATTTTAAGCGTTTCTCCATATTCTTCCCATGTTACCTTCTTAAAATCACTTTTTTTATACTCTGCTAAATAAGACATAGCTT
>JAGLXN010000053.1 GCA_023132875.1 Candidatus Parcubacteria bacterium | reverse complement strand
TGGGTGGCTATCGGGAATCGAACCCGAGACGAGAGGACCACAACCTCTAGTGTTACCATTACACCATAGCCACCATATTCATTTTAACATATAAACATTTTAACATTTTAACAAACTGAAACAGAAAACGATTAGATATTTATTATGTTAAAATGTTAGCATGTTAGCATGTTAAAATGCTTTTGTGGGTCGTAGAGGACTTGAACCTCTAACCAATTGCTTAAGAGGCAACTGCTCTACCAATTGAGCTAACGACCCGAGACATGTAATGCGAAACGTACAACGTGTAACGCAAAACGCAATAAAAATTGTGTTACAAGCTACACGTTATGTGTTACATAATTATGTGTACCCGGAAGGACTCGAACCTACAACCTTCTGGTCCGATCCCGCATCTTTATGTGCCTCCGTCAGGACTCGAACCCAAAATTCTTGGTCCGAAGCCAAGCGTGATATCCATTTCACTACGGAGGCACATAAAGGCGCGGGACTATCCAGTTGAGCTACGGGTACTTGTAAAATATGTTTAAAATGGATAAGATTTACAACGCCGTAGTTGGTAAAGTTACTATAAGAGTATATATTAAATTTTTAAAAATATCAAGAGTAGAGAGAGTATTCAGTATTCGGTATCAAGTATTAAGCTAAAATATTCTATTGATTTGTAGGCAAATTTATTGTAGGAAACAGTAGATTCTAAACTAAATTCAGAATGACAGTATGGGATAATTATACTAAAAGCCTAAGAAGCTACAAGCTAATAACCTAAGAAGCTAATCCTACTCCAACGGACTTTTGTGTGGATATAAATCAGGTGATTTATAAACACTATAAAATTTCTTTTCAAATAATAGTTTCTCATCTTTATCATAAACTTTTTGTGTCCATGTTGCTTTCATTGAACCATCCGGTTTTTTGTCGTATAAATAAGGCCCCTTCAATTCAACTTTTCGTTCATCATCAGAGCCGTAAAAATCAAAGAAAAGTTTATTCCCCTCAATTCTTGTTTGAATCAAAATATAGGCAGGAGTGTTATTTTTAAATCTCAGATCGGGGTGCGGGGGGTATATTGTCGCGTCTGTTCCTTGTGGATTGTAGTATCGGACTGGATAAGCATGATTTCTTCTTTCTGTAATTTCAAGTCCCGCTTTAACGGAGGCTCTGAAAGCTGTTGTTGAAACTTGGCATAAGCCTCCTCCGTATTCAGGAACAGTTTCTCCTTTTTTAATGACAAGTTCCGGCAGATATCCTTCTTTTGGCCCTACTCCTCCGAGAGCCTTGTTGAACGAAAATTCATCCTCTGGACCAACGAGTATTCCATTAAATTTGCTGGCGCCGACTGCGATGTTGTGCCTTCTGTTTTTAGGCGAGCCGTAAAAATTTGATTCTCCGACGGCAAGAAGCGCTGTTATTCCCATATTGTCTATGCTTTCAGTCGTAATTTCCGGCTGGACTTTTTCAACAGTCATTTGAACTTCAATTTCTTTTTGGAAGTTGTCTTTATAATTTTCTTCAATAAAAACAGCTTTATTAATTTCATCTATGCTTTTTTCAATTTGCAAAGCAATTCCTTCTTGACTAAGAAAAAATATTTCAACTTTCCCTTTTTTAAATTCAAGCTGAGCATTGACCGGCTCTCGATTTATTTGCGGAACGAGAGTCAATAAATAGTCTTTAATTTTTTTTTCATTGGCTTTTACCCAAAGAGTTTTTTTGTCTTCAAGCATATTGTGATCGCTTGTAAAATTATTTGCAGTTCCAAAACCAATCCATAGGGAAAAATCTTCTTTTTGAACCTTCCATTCAGTAGAATTATATTTTAGAGTTATTTTTTTGTTTAGTAAATTTTTGGCGTCTGTAAGCGCTAATTCATTCGCATCTTCTTTTATTCCAGGATCTTTTTCTATAAGCTCTATATTTATTATTTTATTGTCAAAATCGGTAATATTTTCTGATATATTTTTTATCAATTTATTTCTGTTTATAATCATTCCTGATTTTGCGGGGACTGGAATAAATTTATCTTTTTCATATCTGTAATCGAAATTTCTTGGAGGATCTTCAATCTCTGAAATATTTTCTGATATATAAATTTCTAGTTTTTCTTTATTTATTTCAAGAACAATTCCAACATCAACAGCATTTATTTGAAGATTAAGATAATCTTTTAAATTTTCAAGCATGCTTTCTTTGTGGCCATAATTAAAAGCTTCTGAAGCTGTTTTTTTTATGTCTATGCTGGTTCCTATTTCTTCAAGCTGCGCGTTATAGGATCTGTCTTCATAAGCAAAATTAATTCCTTTTTCTCTGAAATCTTTTATTTTATTCTCAAGCCTGCTTATTGCTTCTTCTTCTGTTAGATTTGCATAGTTTTCTCCATTTATGAATACATTCGACAGAATTTTGTCTGAATATTTTTGATAATAGGAATATGCCGCAATTCCAGCTGAAATTACAATTAAAAATATTATAATTAGCAATATTATTTTACCTTTTTTTATTTTGTTTTTAGAAAGTTTATCTTTCATAAATTATTGTTAAGGATTTGAACCCTTGTCATTTCGCTGGAGCGATAGCGACGAGAAATCTATAAGCTTTATTAATCGCATTTATTATTATTTTTAGATCTCTCAATCGCTCTGCTCATTTCGAGATGACAAAATAACAGCATTTTATAATTCAAAATAATTCATACTTATTCCATCTCACTTTCAACTGCCCGGCTAATAATATCAAACGAATATCCCTTTGATTGTAAATACGATTTTACTTTCTGATTGATTTTAATTCTATCTGTTTCATTGCTTATAGTTTTTAATTTTTTTTCAGCCAGTTTTTTTGCCGATTCAATTTCCTTTTCTTCACTTATCAATTCTTCTATTTTTTTATTTATAATATTTTCTTCAACGCCTCTTTCCTTTAATTCTTTTCTAATCAAAAAATTTCCGCACGGCCTGAAATTCATCCTGTCATTGATATACGCTTCAGCAAATTGTTCATCATTAGTATATTTATATTTTTCTAAATCTCTTAAAATCTCATTTATTATTTCTGTCTCAAAACCTTTCTTTTCTAATCTAGTTTTAATTTCAAGAACTGATCTCATTCTAAGACCTATAAGTTTCATAGCGAATTGTAATGCTTGGTTTTTATCTTCCATTGTTTTAATTTTAGCAGAAAATGATCATTCGCGGTAGGTCTTAGATAAAAAAGAACAAAACGCATACATATGTAACACATTACTAAAATTCAAAGCTAAAATTCAAATTGCAATTTACAACCCATAACCTCTTTTTGAACGGCCGTTCAAAAAGAGGTTATAGGTTGTTTTTAAAGAAAGATTTAATAAAAAAAGAAGAGATGCAGTTTACTTCTGTATCTCTAAAATGTTATAGCTAGATTTTATTCCGTCAATGAAATTTTTTAGCTCTGCTATATTGTTTTCATTGATTTCTGCTATAGCATTGATTGTGGTATTTTCTAAGTCCCAACACCATACAACAGGACTCCATTCAAATCTTGTTAGATTTCTATTAAGCTCTTCAAGAATAACTTTCAAGAAATTTTTATCTAAAACAAGTATTCTTATTATCTGAACGGATGTTTTCTTTTCATCCCATAGCACTTTATAAGTAGGTGTTATTTCAGAGGAAACTTCTTCTTCAATTTCAGTTTCTTCTGTTAGGGGTTCCTTATTTGGGCATTCAGGAATACTTTCAGATTCTTTTTTGGAACCTTTTTCAACATAGTAGAAGGTTGGAATATTTTTACCATCCCTAGTCTTTCCCATAGCTAGCTTTTTTATTATCATTTATCTTATCCCCTCGCTTTTTTGTTTTATTTTTATCATTATAAATCACTGAATAATTTTGTCAGCAACATTATATTATACATATAGAGATATATTTGTCAATGATTTTAGATTTTTGTGGATTACGGTGTACGGGGTTGACAAATATTTCAAATCTGCTATAATGGCAAGTTGAGTTTAAAAATTGACTTGACTTAAATCAAGGAGGGAATAGATAGTACCTTGAAAATTACAAAAAAACAATAAAGAGAAAAGAGAGGTTATAACTTGTCTCACTTAATTGGTCATTGATCTTTTAATCAATGATTGATTAAGTGAGGCAAGCAATTAAGGAGTATTAAGTTTGCTTACCGAGCTAAAAGAAACGAACAAGAATAATAAAGGATAGAGGGTGATTTTAGATGGTAGAGATAAAAAAAAGAAGAAACCTAAGAAAGAAAGTTGAGGTTGAGGAAGCTGAGAGAAAGAAAGCAGAGACTAAACCAGTCCAGAAACTAGAAGAGGTCAATCTGGAGATCAGTCATGCGAAGGATATTTTATTCCAGTTCTCTTTCTATAGTTCAGCACTTCTCCCTCGTGGTCTCCGAATAGAAAAAAGTGATACAGAAGGCTATTCGGGAAGAAGAGAAAAAGAAAAGGAGAATATTCTCGAAATGGGAATAAAACCCGAGGTTCAGCGATCATCAGCTGTCCCAGACACTGGGTATTCTATGGGGCGATATGAAAAATGCGAAGGAGGAGAAACTGTGTTTTTCGCTCTTCTGAACAGTGGCTGGAAAGTTGTTGACTCGCACTATAAGGTGAAAGAAGAGTCTCAAGAATCGATAGAATCAGGCAAAGGCCGTAAAAAAAATCAAGTGTTTATATCACTTTCAAAAGAAGGCGAAGAAGCAAATCTTGATGATATAACATGCAGAGACATCTTACGCCTTATGCGGATGGTATGGGCGGGTAATCTTTGGGATAATACACATCTTCCCCAAGAAAATGTTGTTCTCAACTTTCCAAAGCTTCATAAGAAAGGAACGACTCCGGAACAAGTGTTTGTTTTAAAACAAACATAACCCCCTCTTTTTCTCTTTTTTTTATTTCTCAAAACAATACCAAAGGAGACAAAACATTTTCTCCAAAATTTTCTTTGACTGCTTCCACAGATCCTGTCCCGAGCAGTTTTTTTGTATCATATCTTTCAGATTTGATCCACCTTGGTATAGGCAATTTTTCTTTGACTTCAAAAAAATTTGCTAAAAAGGTAGTGGCATAAGCTCCTTTTTCTAAAATAAAGCTTAAAATTATTCCTTCGGGGACAGTTTTAAATAAAATTTCTTCAGGAAAAAGCCTTGTTTTTACAAACCTTCTTGTTAATTGCATAAATCTGAAATGAGATATATTCTTTTCATAATTTCCAATCTCGTCTTTTTCAAGCCAAGGCCTATAAAGGTCTTTGTCTAGTTGATAATTGCTCAAAAGCAGTGGAAGTTTTTCCGGAAGGTCTAACCCTTCTATTGAAATAATTTTATTAAAGAGATAACTGGAATAAGCATACATCCAAAATCTTGTCTGATCTTTAAAGAAAATAAGCGCGCCTATAAAATTTTCGGGATTTTCTTTTAAATAGGAGAGTAATTGAAGCTCATTCCTAAAAGTAAAAGGCAGTTCTGAAAAAATTTCTTCTATTTTTTTCCAGTCGCCAAAACAATTTTTTGCTTCCCCCCTCTTTTCTTTTATTATGGGCATTTCCTGCAAGCCAGGTTCCGTAAAAAAAGTAAAAATAGTTTCTTTGAATTTGCCTTGTAGGATTAGTTTTCCAAAAATATGGCTTGAAAAACGAGGAGTTCCAAATCTTTGAGTTGAATAAAAATTTTTGAATCCTTTTTCTTTTATCTCAGCGATATGTTTAGAAAAATCCTGTTCACTTATTTTTTCCTCTGTTCTAAGCAAGATAGTAAACCGATTTCCATATAGTCTTCCCGGTGAAATGCCTTTTTCTTCTAAATGAAAATTAGTAAGAAAAAGATTTGAAAAAGACACTTTTTTTATTCTTTCAAAAATCTCAGCATTTAGGTCCAAGAAAACTATTTTTTGAGAAGTTATAGCGTTTACATCTTTTAAGCCTGCATAAGTGATTCTGCCATTTTTTATTTCAAGCGCACTTGCTAAAAGGTTTTGCGCGTCAAAGGTTGAAATTCCGGTTTTCACCAAATTACATCCGAGACAGAAAGGATGGTCGGGATGAATTTCTTTTTCCTCTGGTTCAATTTCGGACACTTCTTTTTCTTGAGAAACTTCTTCCACGATAAAATCTTCCGGATAAAGGCGGAGATATCCTTGCGGGCGAGATTTAGCGGGAATAGCTATTCCGATTCTACGAAAAATTTCTTCTTCATTTATTTGAGGAGGACTTAAAGACTCTTTTTTATTATCTCTATACCACTCAAAAATTTCTTGTTCTTTTAATTTAGCTTCATCAATAGAAATCATTTTTGGATTTTAAGATTAAGTATGAATTTTAGTATATATTTCAAATATAAAATTAGACAAATGTTGATTTACTTTAAATATAGATAAAATATAGTAATATAGCAATACTAATGTAAAACGTTTTATTATAAATTAAATCCAAAACTTGTCAAGACTTGATTTTGTTGTTTAAATGTATATAATAATGATTAAGGCTGATGTGAAACAGATGTATCTTAGATTTTAATTTCGCAGATAACTAAAGATAAGAATCACTATAGTGTCAAACTGTCAAACTGTCAAACTGTCACGCATTTTATTTGCTTATGTCAATTTGACAATTTAACAGTTTGACAATAAAAAAACATTTATAAAACAATAAGAATTTAAATTAGGCGCTTAACTTTTATGCTAGCCTTAACTGATGATTATTAATAGTTTATAACTTTTAACTCTAAATAATGAACATTTTTCCCCAGAAAATTCAAAACAAATTTACGACGCATTTAAAGAGCGTGATTAAAAACGCGGAAAACATTTCGCGGGAGCTTAGCCATGGATCAATTGGAATTGAGCACATAATGCTAGGCATGCTAAGCCAGAAAGGGAGTATCGGATCAAGCATTCTCGGAAGCGAAAAGCTTGATTTCAAAAATTTGCGAAAGGTAATTGACGATTTACCAAAAGTGAAAAAATGGAAACCAAAGTTATCTGAAGAAGTAAAAGACGCATTTAAAAAGTCTGTTCTTGTCGCTGGCAGATATAAGCATTCTCATATAGGAACAGAACATTTGCTTTACGCGGTGTTGTCGAATAAAAACGTAAAAGTTGAGGAAATTTTTTCTCATGTTGGGATTAATTCCGGTGAGCTGAAAGAACAGCTTAAGGCTATTATGGAGAGTTCTGCCAGATTCTCTGACATTGTCGATTTTTTTGATCTAAATTCAAAATCTCAAAAGATTAATTTTCCCGGCCAAACAAGCGGGAATCAAAATAGCGGTTTTGCGGCGGAAATGCCGGCATTGCCGGCGGTTGTGAGTCCAAATCAATCCGTTTTAGATTATTTTTGCGTTGATTTGGAAAGAGAATTTAAGGATGGCAAGATTGATTCAATAATAGGCAGGGAAAAAGAAATTGATAAGATTATAAATATTCTTAGCCGAAAGACAAAAAATAATCCTATTTTAGTAGGGGAGCCGGGGGTTGGAAAGACCGCGATCGTTCAGGGTCTTGCCCAAAGAATTTCCAAAGGAGATGTTCCAGCCAGTCTTATCGGCAGGAAAATTTATTCTCTGGATGTAGGGCTTCTTGTCGCGGGAGCGGTTTTTCGCGGGGAATTTGAAGCAAGGTTAAAGGATGTTATAAGCGAAATTCAAGCAGACCCGAATATAATTTTGTTTATAGATGAAATCCATACAATAATCGGGGCTGGAAGCGCGGGCGGGTCTGGAAGCCTGGATGCCGCGAATATTCTTAAGCCTTCTTTGTCTCGAGGAGAGCTTTCTTGCATTGGCGCGACGACTTTAGATGAATACAGGAAACAATTTAAAAAAGACGCCGCGTTAGAGAGAAGATTTCAAATGGTAATTGTTGAAGAGCCAAGCCAAAAAGACACTAAAAAAATGCTTATGGGGTTAAAGCGCGCTTATGAAAAACATCACAATTTGAAAATCAATGATGATGCCATCAAAGCAGCGGTTGATTTGAGTTCGAGATTTGTCAACGATAGATTTCTTCCAGATAAAGCGCTTGATGTTATTGATGAAGCTGCCGCGTATGTTAGAAGCAAACACTCCGGAAATAATTATTTTAAGGAAATAAAAAAGTTGGAAGAGAAGAAGAGAGAACTGCAAATTGAAAAAGAAAAAGCAATTGAAAACGAGAAATATGATGAAGCGCTTGTTATTAAAGAAGAAGAAAGTAGAGTAGAGCATTTTATAAATAAAACCATTAGCGTACAGGAAAAGGAAAATGCGTCTGTAATCAAGGATCCTGTCAGCTTTGACGAGGTCGCGGAGATTATAACCCAGATGACTGGAATTCCAGTAAAAAAGATGGTTTCTGATGAAAGAAAGAAACTTCAAAATCTGGAAAAAAAGTTGGAAAAACATATTGTCGGACAAAAAGAAACTATTGAAGCTGTTTCAAAATCAATTCGCCGCGCTAGAACTGGGATCTCGGATATCAAAAGGCCGTTGGGAATATTTTTGTTTATGGGGCCTACTGGAGTTGGAAAGACTCAGTTGGCGAAAACTTTAGCAGATATAATGTATGAAAAAAAAGATGCTTTAATTAAAGTTGATATGAGCGAGTTTATGGAAAAGCATAATGTTTCCCGTCTTGTTGGAGCTCCAGCGGGTTATGTGGGATATGAAGAGGGCGGAAAACTGACGGAGCAAGTCCGGCTTCATCCTTATTCCGTAATTCTATTTGATGAAATTGAGAAAGCTCATTCCGAGGTTTTTAATCTTATGCTTCAGATTTTTGAGGACGGCGAGCTGACAGACGCTTCGGGAAGAAAGGTTGATTTCAAAAACACTACAATTATAATGACTTCAAATATCGGGACGGAACAGCTCACAGACGAAGCAAAATTGGGTTTTGCGGAAGAGAGTCATATAGGTGAAAATGAAAGAAAAAATAAAATCAGAAAGAAGTATATAGAAACTAAAGAGTCTGTTATCAAAGAATTCAAGGAAGAGTTTAATCCTGAATTTGTAAATCGTATTGATAAAATTTTGGTTTTTAATCCGCTTAATTTTTCAAACATCAAATCAATTGTAAAGATCCAATTTTCTGATTTTAAAAAGCGACTGGCAAAAAACAATAATATAGGGATAGATTTAGATAAAAAAGCTCTTAACTATATTGCAAAAAAAAGTTTTAATCCTAATGAAGGAGCTCGTTTGATTCGCAGGAACCTGCAAGAAATGGTTGAAGATTTGGTTTCTGAGGGGATTATTGAAGGCAGTATTGGAGAAGAAGATAGTGCAAAGTTGAATGTAGTAAAAAATAAAGTTGTTTTGCAGAAAAAAAAGAAAAGAAAATCAAAGAAAAAATAATATTTATCCACAAGACGAGCTAGGCATTGCATATTGCCTAGTTTGTTTTTTTGTTGTATGTTTTAGGTAGGTGATGTTTATGCTTGGACAATTAATAAAGAAAAATAATGTAGATATATCGAAAATACCACAGAGATACTTTCTTTATTTGGGATTAGATAATTTGAAAAAGAAAATTGTAAATAAAAAAGGAGGAGCGACTGAATATCTTAACATGATTAGTTCAATTGATTCTTTATTGAACAGGATTCAATTTGGAGAAAATAAAGATATTCTAGATGAAACAAGGGAGTTGTTAGGCGAAATAATGCAATTTGAAATTTTTTCAAAAAATACTGAAGAAATTGAAAATGCATTGAACAAAATTGAAACAACATAGCAAAAACAAATTAGGGCTAAAACAAAAAGCCCATTTTTTTTTCAAGTATTCATGAAAATATTACTTAAAGCTAAAAATTTTATTCTTGATATTCTTTTTCCGATACAATGTCTTGGGTGCGGAGTAGAGCTGGAAAATTTAGAGCCAAAAAAAAGATGGGTTTGTCCAGAGTGTCTTAAAAAAATTAAAACAAGAAAGGATCAGGATTGCCCTGTCTGTGAACAGTTTAGCGAGGAAGGAAGGACTCATTATAAATGTAAAAAAGAAACGGCGCTTGACGGGCTTTGGGTCGCGACAGAATATAAATATGAAGTTGTAAATGAAGCAATTCACAAATTTAAATTCAATTTTGTAAAAGACATTTCCTTTTCTCTCTCGGAGATTTTAATAAAAAGCATTTTGGAAACAGAAGAATATGGCGATTTTCAAGATTTAGTTCTGGTAAATTTTTCTCAGGAAAGCGGAGAGAAAAAAGTTTATACTGAAGAAGAGAAAAATAAGAAAGCGGAGACGATCATTGTCCCAGTTCCGCTTCATAAGAAAAGATATAACTGGCGTGGCTTTAATCAGGCTTTTTTATTGTCTGAATATATTGCCAATAAATTCAATCTGGAGATTTGTGATAATTTGTTGTTTCGAAAAAGAAACACAAAACCGCAGACTAAAATCAAGTCCATGGGAGAAAGAAAGGAAAATATCAAAGGAGCGTTTTTTATCTCAGAATGTTTAGATGTAAAAAATTTAATAAAAAACAAAAATATAGTAATAGTTGATGATGTTTGTACAACTTCAACAACACTCGGAGAATGCGCGAAAGAATTGAAAAAAGCCGGAGCAAAAAATGTTTGGGGGCTGGTTGTGGCGAGGAGATAAGGGGTTAAACAAACAATCATTTTAACATACTAACATTTAAACATATGAACATGCTGTGGAGCAAGGGCTTTAGCCAGAGAATAAGGCTGGATGGACTAGTTCTACTTTCGAGTTAAAGCCTTTACTTTAAATTTTTTTGTTAGAATGTTAAAATGATTTTTGGGGTTGATTTGCATTGTAATCTATGCTATAATAGACGAATAAAGGGTGAATGGAGCAGCCTTTTTTATTTTATCTTTATTTCGTTTATTGTTTATGAGTTCTAATATTTGCCATTAAATCGCTTTTTATAAAATAACAATTATAGTGTCTTTTCTACGGTCGTAGAAAAAACACTGCAGTTTATTTATTGCAAAAATGAGTATTATTGATAATTATAAAAAAAATAATATTTTGATTTCTGATAAAAAAAGGCAGATGTTTTTTAAATCAAAATTTTTTAGAATAATAATTTATATAATTGCAGTCGCAATTTCTTTTTTAATATTAAGCGTAAGCGCTGGAGTTATTAACTATTCCAATATTTACGCGCTTGACGCAGTGGAGAAAAATAAAGGAGAGATTGGCGCTAGTGATGATATAAGAATTATTTTTAACCAGCCTGTTATTTTTTTAGATTCTGATAATATAGGCATAAGTCCAAATATTGATTTTGGTTTTAGTTTATCTGATAATAATAAAGTATTAGTTTTAAGTCATAACAATCCATTTTTAAATGAAACTAAATATGAGATTGATTTAATGGAAATAAGGGGATTGAGCGGATTAATAATGGAAAATAGAAAGTTTGTTTTTTATACTAAATCCGAAATAAAGAATGATAAAATTGTAAAAGATAGTAAGAAAGAGTTTTTTTCCGGACTTGAATTATCTAAAAATAAATATATACCGCCAGAAACTTCAAGGCCGAAAAATGAAATAAAAATAGAGCCAAAATTTACAGAAGGAAAATATATAGATATAAGTGTTTCAAACCAAATCATGACTCTTTTTGAGGATGGAGTAAAAGTAAATAGCTTTCTGATTTCCAGCGGAAAATATGGTATGCCGACCCCGTTTGGAACGTTTTCCGTGAAGAAAAAAGAACCAAATCATTGGTCCTCAACTTATGGGCTCTGGATGCCATATAGCATGAATTTTTATGGCGCTTTTTATATTCACGAACTTCCTTATTGGCCAAGCGGTTACAGGGAAGGAGAGAATCATCTTGGCATTCGCGTATCGCATGGATGTATTCGCCTTGGTATTGGTCC
>JAGLXN010000052.1 GCA_023132875.1 Candidatus Parcubacteria bacterium | reverse complement strand
AATATAATCTTTTTAATTTCTTTTCCTTCAATCCACTTCTTTATCTTCTCGCTTTCAAGAGCGAGTTTTTTTGCTTCATCTTCCGAGATATCGGCAGGGACTTTGATTTGGTCTCGGAGCTTGCCGTTAATTTGGATGACGAGCTGAATTTCTTTTTCTTTGATCAATTTCTTATCATACTCCGGCCATTCTTGCAGATGAATACTTTCTTTTTCTCCAAGTGATTTCCAAAGTTCTTCTGTAATGTGTGGAGAAAAAGGACATAATAGAATTAAGAATTTAGAATAATGAATCAAAGAGATTTCTTCCCCCTTTTCCATTTCATTTGCAAGAATCATCAAAGCGCTAATCGCTGTGTTGAATTTCAAATTATCAATATCTTCCGTTACTTTCTTTATTGTTTTGTGGAGCAAAGATTCTTTCACAGAACTTTGAATTGCGTCCCTCTCTTCTTGGGAAAGAGCCTGCCCTGAGCGATAGCCGAATGGGTTAGGCAAGGGTTTTCTTTCTAAATATTCAATTAGCCTATCAGCCGCTTGTTTTCTATGATTATATTTATATCTTTCTTGAGAGGAACATTCTCCAAATGATCTATCAAGACCCTTTGCCATGAAAACAGGAGCATATCCAAAACTTTTGTTGCCTTGAATTTTGTCTAATATTTTTCCTTCGCACTTTCCTTTAAATTGTTCATATTTATCATCTCTAGGATTGTATATAGTTATAACAGATTCATAATATGCAGATCTATCTGTTTTGTTTTCTAATTCTTTTATAAGTTTCTCACAACCCTTTTTATCATTACCTTCAGCATAACGGCTTGAAAATACTCCAGGACGGCCATTTAAGGCATTCACGCATAATCCGCTATCATCTGCGATTGTCAAATATCCGGTTTTTTTCGCGTAATATTCTGCTTTAATTAAAGAATTTTCTTCAAATGTTTTTCCATTTTCTTCGGGTTCTTCTATTTTTTTATCAATATCTTTTAAGGAAATAATATTGAAATTTTTAAGATGATCCTTTAATTCTTTTAATTTCCCTTGATTATTAGTAGCAACAAGAATTTCAGATTTTTTATTACTTTTAATTTTATGAACTTTACAAACTTTTAACTCCATCCTCCACACTCTTTCCAAAAACCTATTCATTCCAATTAAACTGCTTGTGTTCCATGGAATAGCATCGCTGTACGGGCCCATAAACATTTCATAAAGTCTTAAAGTATCTGCTCCGTATTTTTCAATAACTTCATCTGGATTAACAACATTGCCGCGAGACTTGCTCATTTTTTGTCCGTCTTCCGCAAGAATCATTCCGTGTGAACGGCGCATTTTGTATGGCTCAGAAGTATTTACATATTTAAGATCAAATAAAAACTTATGCCAAAATCTGGAATAAAGCAAATGCAAAGTTGTATGTTCCATTCCGCCATTATATAGATCAACTGGCATCCAATAATTTATTTTTTTACGAGAAGCAAATTCTTTATTATTTTTTGGATCTATATATCGCAAAAAATACCAGCTTGATCCCGCCCAGTTTGGCATTGTGTCAGTTTCTCTTTTTGCATTTCCTTTACACTTTGGGCATTTAATATTTACCCACTCATCAATTTTTGCAAGAGGGGATTCGCCCGTATCCGTCGGCTCATAATTTTTCACATTCGGAAGCTCAAGCGGAAGGTCTTTTCTTTCAAGCGCGACACTCCCGCATTTTTTGCATTTCACAATCGGAATCGGCTCGCCCCAATAATGCTGTCTTGAGAAAACCCAGTCTCTTAATTTGTAATTTATTGCTTTCTTGCCAAGCTTGTTTTTCTCAAGCCATTTAGTTATTTCTTTTTTAAATTCAGCCGTTGTAAGTTCGTTAAATTGGCCAGAATTTATTGCAATTCCGTTTTCTAATAAAGATTTTTCCCCATTTTGAAAAATATTCCAATGAATTTTTAGTTCTGGTAAGTTTATAAAACCCTTTACTTTTTCTTTTTTTATCCAAGCACCATTATGGTTTTTTACTTCCTCTTTTTTTGGTTCTATAAAACTATCATCTAATAATTCTATATAAATGCAATTTCTCTTCAAATCATGGCGGTTAACATCTTTATGCGCCGCGAAAAAACGGCTATAAATTGTATTTCCAATTTTTTTCACAACGCGCATATTTTGATAGCCAGATTCTTCTTTTGCTTCTCTAAGAGCTGCTTCTTCCGCGCTTTCTCCTTTTTCAATGCCGCCAACAATAAAAGTTTTCCAATCATTCTTGCTTTTACTCCAGTCCAGGCAAAAATATTCATCTCTTTTCCAGTGTTTAATTATAACATCCACAACTTCTCTTTTCGTATACTCTTTATCTTTTCTGATCTTATTTTTTCCTTCACCAATAAATAATGGCGCCACGACTTGCTTTATTGGCAGGTCAAACTTTTTCGCAAATTCAAAATCCCTTTCATCATGCGCAGGCACGGCCATAATTGCGCCGGTGCCGTAGGAAGCCAAAACATAATCCGCGATCCAAATTGGAATTTCTTCGCCATTTGCTGGATTAATCGCTTTTATCCCTTTCAATTCAACTCCCGTTTTTTCTTTAGCAAGATCAGTTCGGTCTAAATCAGATTTATTTTTAGCTTTTTCTATATACTTTTCAACTTCTTCCAAATTCAAAATTCCAGATTCCAGATTCTTAATCAAAGTATGTTCAGGCGACAAAACCATATATGTGCAACCAAAAAGAGTATCTGGTCTGGTTGTGAAAATCTTAATTCTTGATTCATAATTCCTAATTCTAAATTCAACCTCTGCGCCCTCGCTTCTACCGATCCAATTAACCTGCTGCGTTTTAATCTTGTCTAAATAATCAACTGTATCCAAATCTTTAATTAATCTCTCCGCGTATTTTGTAATCCTCAACATCCATTGCTTCATCATTTTCTTTTCCGCTGGCGTGCCGCACCTTTCACAAGCGCCATTTACCACCTCTTCATTTGCCAATCCTATCTTACAGCTCGGACACCAATTGATCGCCATTTCCGATTCGTAAGCCATTCTGTGATCGTCAATATATTTCCTTTTTTCATTTTCATTTAATTTTTTTGGAATTTCTAATTTTTTAATATCTTGCGCTTTATCCAGTTTCTCATTATAAAAACTGTTAAACAATTTCAAAAAGATCCACTGCGTCCATTTATAATATTTCGGATCAGTGGTGTTAATTTCCCGCGACCAATCAAAACTCGGTCCGTAGCTTTTTATTTGCTTGGTAAAATTCTTGATATTATTTTCTGTCACGATCTTCGGATGGGTTTTTGTCTTAATCGCGAAATTTTCAGTAGGCAATCCAAAAGCGTCCCAGCCGATAGGGTACATAACATTATATCCGCTCATCCTTTTTTTGCGCGCGGCAATATCAATAGCGATATGGCTTCTAAGGTGCCCAACATGAAGTCCGGCTCCGGAAGGATAGGGGAATTCGATCAAACAGTAATATTTTGGTTTTTTAGAAAAATCTTTCGCCTCATATATCCCGCTTTTATCCCATTTATCCTGCCATTTTTTTTCAATTTTTTTACAGTTATATTTTTTCATGAATATATAAATAAAAATTATAATTGAATTTTATTTTAAATTAGTATAATTCGTAAAAAAAGCTAATTAATCACTATTTTATCGCGAAGTATTTTTCTAAAAAACAAAATTGTTGTAGTAACATAAAAGTAAGACAAAATGAGTGTTGATGAAATTGTATGATTATTACGCAGTAACAAATAGATAATAGTTGATAAAACAATAAGCAATATTAATTCTTTTTTATTTATTTGTTCGTTAGTCATTTTTTTTGAATAAAAATAATGTATACCCATTTTTTGTGCAAAAATTATAATAAATAAAGCAAAAAACGATCGCAATAAAATAAATAAAATAAATATGCTTTCAATGTTGTTATACCAGTTAGTTGAAAAAAAAGATTTATCGATTAGTTCATATGAAGAAAAAAATGAAATTATTAAAATAGATATATAGAATAGAAAAGAAAAATTAATTCTATCTTGAGTTGATATAGTTTTACTTTTTAATGCGATTATGCCTAATTCAATGTAAAATACAAATACAATAATAATTAAAAATATGCCAAACATAAAGTCTTCAAGTAAAAACCTGGTAGAAAAATCCAATATATAAAATCTTTGCTCAATAAAAAACAATGTGATTAGATAGAATAAAGTTATTAATTCTATCTCAGAAAAATACGGGAAAAAAATGCCATTCAATTTTTGTCCTAACGATTTTGATAAGTTTTCTATACGAATTTTTATCTGATTTCTATTCATATGAAAATTAGTTATGCTCACAAATATATAATTGCCGGATCATTCTATTGTTTTACGAATTATAACCTCTTTTCTAACGGTCGGCAGAAAAGAGGTTATAGTGAAATTTCTTCTATTAAAAATAATTTTACATACGTATCAATGGAATATTTTCTTAAAATAAATTCTGTTTCTTTTGAAACATCGTAAGGGCAAACCCAAATACTTTTTTGAAGCAGTTGATATTCTAGCAGAAGAAGCTTTTCTCGCAATAAACTTCTCAAGTGTCTTTTCTTCTCGGGAATATCAAAAATTATCATTTGCCATTTTCCGTCAGATCTTCTTTTCTTCTTTTCTGTTTTAATTTTTACTTTTAGAACTTTCTCAGCTCCTTTTTTAGTTAAAATAACTCCTTCGTTTTGTTCTAAATTTTTAATTTTAATATACCCATTCTTTTTCAGGCGATAAATTAATTGGCTGAATTTTTGTTTGTTTTTCTGTCTTTCGTATTGTTTCTTTAAATCACGGAGAGCAGGGCAATGAGCATCTTTCATTGTTCTATATGTAAAGATATCAAGGGCTTTATCCAGCTTTTCAGTATAACTGTATAAGTTTAGTAAAAATTTATCAGTGATAGGTAGTTTCATAACAATACTTTATATTTTTAATTAAATCTTATAATTATATTATACACTTGTTTACGATATCAAGCATAACCTCTTTTCTGACGACCGTCAGAAAAGAGGTTATGCTTGATATTTGATATAGATTATTTGAATAGAGTGTTGTTAAAAAGATTTTATTTACTTTTGCAGATTAAACAAATTTATAGCGTTTTTGCTTGTTTCTTTTTCAATTTCTTCAAAGCTTGTATTTCTGATATGCGCGATTTTTTCGGCGACATGTCTGACAAACAGCGGTTCGTTGCGTTCTCCTCTTTTTGGAACGGGAGCGATATAAGGACAATCGGTTTCAATGAGGATTTTATCAAGCGGTGTATTTTTAATTACTCTATATATTTCCGGTTCGTTTCCTAATTCTGATCTATCTTTGTAATAAGTAATGATTCCCGTGAAGCCGATGTAAAATCCGAGTTCCAGAAATTCTTCGGC
>JAGLXN010000051.1 GCA_023132875.1 Candidatus Parcubacteria bacterium | reverse complement strand
CGGCATATTATGGTTATCGGCAAGCTCAAGCTGCAATCTAAACGCTTCAATTTGTTTTTCTTGCGGCGATAAATTTCTGAAATAATCCAAGCCGATTTCGCCAACGGCGATAACCTTGTAATGCTGGACAAGCTCTTCAATTTTTTCTAAACTGTTTTTATCGGCTGTATCCGCGTCGTGCGGATGTATTCCGGCGGAAGCGAAAATATTTTTGTTATTTTTGGCAAGTTCATAGCTTCTTACGCTTGATTTTAGATCACACCCGACATTGATCATTTTTTCTCCGCCATTCTCAAAAAACCGTTTCATAACTTCCTCGCGGTCATTATCAAATTCCTTAAAATCTATATGTGCGTGAGAATCAATCATTTTTCAATTTTAATCAATTTAAATCTTAGCTTTATAGTTTCTATTATATGGCGTAAGTCTTTTTATATCCAAAGACTCATTTCCAAAATTAATCAATAATCCTACTTCTAATCCAGAAGCTTTTAAATAAGATAATATTTGCGCTCTATAAATATTCGGCATTTCTCCGACGACTGCTTTTAGCTCAACAACTATTTTATCTTCAATCACTAAATCTAATTTATGTATTGCGATTTTTTGGTTGTCAAAAAGTATTTCATATTCTTTTTCGCTGTAATATTTCAATTCTTTTTTCCTAAGAGCAATTTTCATCGCGGTGTGGTAAACTTGTTCTAAAAAACCAAGACCCAATTTGCTATGAACTTCAAAGGCAGCGTTGATTATTTTTTCTGTTATGTCGGTGTATTTATGTTCCATTTTAGCTAAGATTGAAATTGATTAAAATTGAATTACAATTGCAAGAACAAGCTTTTTGAAAAACATTGTCAATTTCTATTTTTATGTTATATTGGTTTTAAAGAGGGATTTTTTATGAATAAAAATAAAACAATAAATGCGAAAAATATAAGAGACTCTTTGATTATTCGTGCAATAGTACCTAATTTGCCAGCAATAACATTTGTAGTGTTTGTTGCACTAATTATCATTTTCGAACCCCAACCATAAGCGCGGGAATAAAATCTCGCCTTTTTTTATTTTCGTTCCAGATTTTAGTCCGCCCCATTTTCGCGCTTTTTTTAAAGTTTTATTTAATTCAACTTTTCTATCTTTTTCATCTGAGAATAATTGTTCAAAAATTTTCATTGAAGTTTCTGGCAGAAACGGCCAGATCATCCAAGCGATATGGCGCAAGGATTCTAAAAGATTATAAACAACTTTTTCTTTTTCTTTTCCCTTTAATTCCCACGGTTTATTCTGTTCAATATATTCATCACAAGCGCTCATAAATTTTCTTGTTGTTTCCAGCGCTTCGTTTAATTTAAAATCATTTAATGATTTTTCATAGTCAAGCCAAGTAGTTTTAGTTTTAAAATCCCCCCGGCCCCCTTTTTCAAAGGGGGATTTCCAGTTTTCAATTTTTGTTGCTAGCGCGATAATTCTCGCTGTCAAATTCCCAATTCCATTCGCCAAGTCTGCCTGATAAACTTCTTCAAATCTTTCGTAAGAAAAATCGCCGTCTCCTCCGGATGGAACTTCTTTCAATAAATAATATCGCAAAGCATCAACGCCGTATTTATCAATGACTTCAAACGGGTCAATGACATTTCCGACAGATTTGCTCATTTTTTGTCCGCCAGAAGTGATAAAGCCATGAACGAATATTTTTTTTGGCAACGGCAAACCTGCAGACAATAACATCGCTGGCCAAATCGCGGTGTGGAATCTTAGGATGTCTTTTCCAATGACATGAATATCAGCTGGCCAGTATTTTTTAAATTTAACACACCCCATCTGCTTTGCAGATTTACCCCTCTCAAGAGGGGAATTATTATACCCCAGAGCGGAAATATAGTTTGTGAGGGCGTCGCACCAGACATACATTGTTTGCGAATCGTCATTTGGAACCGGTACGCCCCAGTCTAAAACTTTTTTAGACCGCGAAAAACTAATATCTTTTAGTCCTGATTTTATAACATTTAAAATTTCATTTTTTCTCGCTTCCGGTAAAATTTCAAATTCGCCTGATTCAATTTTTTCCTGAATTATTTTTGAATATTTTGAAAGTTTAAAAAAATAATTTTCTTCCTTTATTTTCTCTGGCGTTTTTTGATGGTTTGGGCATTTTCCGTTAACTAAATCTTTTTCGGTCAAATACGCTTCACATCCGACACAATAATAACCTTCATAACTTCCTTTATAAATATCTCCAGCCTCAACCAATTTATTCCACAATTTTTGCGTTGCCGGCCAGTGTCGTTTTTGATCGGTAGTACGAATAAAATCATTGTTAGAAATATTAAGCGTGTCAAGTAATAGTTGAAATTTGGCTGAGTTTTCATCCACAAATTCTTGCGGCTTCATCCCTTTTTCTTCCGCTGTTTTTTTATTTTTAGATCCATTTTCATCTGTTCCTGACAAGAAAAAAACATCATCACTAAGCATTCTGTGATACCTTGCCAAAACATCCGCTTGCAAAACTTCCATAGCAAAACCAATATGCGGCGCGGCGTTCGCGTATGCGATTGAGGTGGTAATATAAAATTTGTTTGATTTTATTGACATATGTTGAAATTATGTTACATTTACTTTAAAAGATTGGAGGAATGTATAACATGTATAGAACGATAATAGGCGGATTTTTGAATAAAAAAGTCAGAATAATTGTAAAAGGAATAAAAGATAATGAGCTAATGACAGGTTCAATATATGAAGAAGATGATATTGGATTTTCTTTTATTCCCGAAAATGAACATACTCCAAGGATAATCATACCCTGGATAAGTTTAGTTAGAATAGAAAATTTGGAAATAAATCCCTAAAGTTTCTATTTTTTTATTGACAAAATAATTTGAAAAATATGCGAGGCTGTCAATGAACTAAAACTACAAACTCGCCTTTGACTTGTTCGGGGGCTATTTTTTTTGCGACTTCATCCGGTTTTCCGCGGTAGATTGTTTCATAGATCTTTGTAAGCTCGCGGCAGACGACCATTTCTTTTTCGGGCACATATTTTTTCAGACTTTCTAAAGTTTTTATAATTCTGTGCGGCGATTCATAGAAAGCGGTAGTTCTTTTCTCTTTTGACAAGTTTTCAAAGAATGTCTGCCTTCCTTTTTTATGCGGAACAAAACCAAGAAAAACAAAGTTATCGGTTGGAAATCCTGAAATACTCAAAGCTGAAATAACGGCGGAAGGGCCGGGAATAGGCATAATTTCTACATTTATCTTACTATCAATCAAATATTCAATCAGCTTATTTCCAGGATCAGAAATTCCGGGAGTTCCGGCATCGCTTACGAGCGCCAAATTCTTTCCGCATTCCAATAGATCAGCTATTTTATTGATTTTATTCAGCTTGCTGTGTTGATGATAGCTCATGGTCGGCGTATTGATCTCATATTTAGAAAGAAGTTTTTTTGTCTGTCTTGTATCTTCGCATAAAATTAAATTTACCTCTTTTAAAACCCTCAGCGCCCTGAGGGTTATATCTTCAAGATTTCCAATTGGAGTCGCGATTATATATAAATTAGTCATATATTATTTACGCTAAGTAATTTAAATAATCTACTTGAGAGCAAATGATATTCGCGAAGTCGGACTTCAGGTACCTGAAGTCCGACTTCAATAGTATTGTTTATGACTGCTTATCCAGTAGAGAAATATGTGTTGAAAATTTAATTTTGATAAGAACTTTCTTCCTTATGGCTATACATATCCTCAAGGACAATAGAAGCAATCGTTGTTACTGGAATTGCCAGTATAATTCCCAGCACCCCGGCTATTTGTCCGCCGACTAGCATTGCGATTATTATAATGACAGGATGAAGGCCTACGGATCTTTCCATAACTTTGGGAACTATTAAATAATTTTCAAGCTGTTGAATAATAAAGTATAAAGCAAAAACCAGGATAGCAAGAATGGGGGAAATAGTAAATGCGATAATAATGGCTGGAATTGATGATAGTGCGGGTCCAATGTACGGAATAAGCTCCATTGATCCTGCTATTATCGCCAAAACCAAAGCGTACGGAACTCCCAGAATTGACAAACCAACAAAAGATAAAAATCCTACAATTAGTCCTAAAAATAACTGTCCCATAAACCATTTACCAAGTTTAACTTCAACTTTTTTAATAATTCTTAATGCTTGGGGGCGGTATTCAGCGGGAATTATCGTTTGAACAAATTTTTCAACTCCGTTTTTTTCAACAACAAGATAAAAAGATATTACAAGTATAAGTATTGCTGAAAGAATACCTCCTAAAAGCCCCAGAATACCAACAACGATATTGGATGTTATATCTTTTAGCGCTTTACTTGCTTCAAATAAGACATTTTGAAAAGGCTCTGATATTTTATAATCAAATGATCTGTCAGTAACTAGATTTTGGCTGGAAATTACGTCATAGTCAAGCCCCGCGTTTTCCAAATATGTTGGAAAATTTGAAGCAAGAGTTCCGACTTCTTTCGCAAGAGGAGGCGCTACTATGTAAATAAGCAGTCCAATAAATATAAATGCTGACAAGAACAAACTTGCTGTTCCCGCGACTCTGGGTATTTTCTTTTTTTCCATTTTATCAACAGTTGGATTCATGATCAAAGCAAGGATCATTGAGATAAAAACTATGAAAATTATCCCTCTTAAGTAAATAAGAAAAAACAAAATAAACAGAACTATAAAAAATTTTATTATGCTTTCATAAGATATGCTTACTTTTATTTTTTTACTATCCATGGTTGTTTGATGTTATGTAATTAAGATATAGAAGAATATTTTTTATAGCTGTCATTTCGAATCCCGATAGGGTGAGAAATCTGAGAATGTTGCTATGCCAGAAATAAGAAAGGTTTAGGTGAAATTTATTTAGTTTATAGATCTCTCAGTCGTTATCACTTCCTCGAGATGACAAAACCGTTTTTTTGCGATTTATATATTAAAACCTAAGAATTTTCTCAAACTTTTTTTTGTCTTTAAACGGTCCGATCAAAGCTAAATTCAATTTATTATTAACAAAAATATCTCGCGCGACTCTTTGCAAGCCTTCTGCTGTTACTGCGTCTATTTTAGCAAACTTTTCCTCCAGAGTCAAAATTTTTCTTGTAGCAATCTCTTGATTTGCCGCGAAGCCCGCGACAGAATCAGAAGATTCCAGCGCGATCGTCATTTTGCCTTTTAAATAATCTTTTGCCCTTTTTATCTCTTCGCTGCTAATTTTTTCTTCTCTGGCTTTTTTATATTCATCTATAATAATTTTTATGGCATCAAGGCACTTTTTATTATTTACGCCGGTTTGCGCCGCGAGATATCCGACGTTCTTGTAGTTTTCTAAAGATGTGTATATATAATAAGCAATGCCTTTTTCCACGACAGACATATAAAGTCGAGAGCTCATATTTCCGCCAAGTATTATACCTAGAATATTTAAAATATATCTATCCTTGTGGGTTTCGTTATATCCTCTTACTCCCAAACACAAGTGCGTCTGATCCGTTTTTTTGTGTTTTAGAAGAATATTCGGCTTATCTTGTTTGTCATACGCTTTAATCTGTCTTTTTGATTTAGTTTTATTTATTAAACCGAAATATTGATTTATTTTATTTTCTATGGTTTTTTCGTTAAAATTGCCCGCAACCGCTATAACAATATTGTCGCCCGTATAATATTTTTTGTAATAATTTATAAAATCTTTTCTTCTTGCGGAATTTATAGTTTTTTTGGTTCCGCCTATATCCCATCCCATAGAATAATTTTGGTATAAGATCTCTTCAAATAAAAATGGAATTCTCATTATAGGATTATCAAGAAACATATTCAGCTCTTCAATAACAGTTCCTCTCTCGCTCTCAATATCTTCAGCGGTAAATTTTGAATTTAAAAGCATATCAGAAATAACATCTAAAGCCAGATCGCAGTGCTTGCTTCCGACTTTCGCGTAAAATCCAGTCTGTTCTTTTCCCGTGAAAGCGTTAAAAGATCCGCCAACGCTGTCAAGCTCTTTAGAAATATCAAGTTTTGTCGGCCGTTTTTTTGTGCCCTTAAAGAACATATGTTCAAGGAAATGCGAGATGCCCCTATTTTTTTCGTTTTCATTTTTAGATCCGGTTCCTATAATAACCAAGACGGTAACCGTTTTGGTTGATCTCATCGGAATTGTTATAACTCTAGCGCCGTTTTTTAGTTTTGATCTTTTATGCATAGAATTATATTGTTAAATTGTTGTATTGCTAAATTGTTAATTTAGAAAAAATAGAATAGCGAAGCACGCACTATCAATTCCTTAAGAAGCTAACCTTATTATACACTAGAACGCGTCAGAATAACAAATAAAAAAACAAATCTCTTTTTATATTTAAAGAGATTTTTTAAATTATACTTTAAATTGATTATTTTTATTTCGACCCATCTTCTTTGTTCTTTTGATAAATGATATTCCCTGCCAATTCTATTGTCGCTGTCATCTATTTTTCTCTGACACTCATCAAGTTCGTTTTCTGCGAGCTCAATTTTAAAATTTATTATTGCGACATCTATACAAACTTCATTATCATTTATCGTTTCAACAAGCTCAGCTGATCTTTTTTTTATATAATCTTGCTTTGTCTTAATCTCTGTTGCGGCAAGTTTTATGCATGCTCTTTCCAGCATTTCATCATATGTCATACCCGTTTTTTGATCAGCTTTTCTAAAAATTCTTGAAATAAATTTTGAAACACCCAATTTTTTAACCTCCTTCATTATAAATAAATCCTATCACTAAAAATAAAAAAACGCAAGTAAAAAATCCAAAAGGCCGGAAACTAGCAGTTTCTAAATGATACGAACTACAAATTTTGCTACTATTACTTTGTATAATAGTGAGGAGAGAGATTTGCAAATTATATAGCCCGATTAGAATACCGCTAATTTACCGACCCTTTGGATATAATAAATAACGAATATTATATCACTATTATAAACATTTTTTACGGTTTGTCAACCCAAATTTATTTTAACATTTTAACATACTTAATACTAAATACTAAATACTTAATACTCATATTTATGTATATTGACATAACGCCTAAAATAAGTTATGCTAGCTTGTATTACTTTGGACTACGAAATTCTATTTTTAGTTATCTTCGTGTAAATATTCCTGCCTGTCGGCAGACAGGAGTTTTATTAGTGTTTCTTATAATAAACGCTAATTGAACTAATATTCACGCTAAACAAACGAATTATAAAAGTTTTGTAATTCAAAGGTATTAATTAAAAACTAAATTATTATGGAAATCAGAAATATTGCGATTATTGCCCATGTTGACCATGGAAAAACAACCTTGACAGACGCGTTGATGCGCCAAACGGGAATGGTCAAAGATGAATCGGTAAGCATGGATAATGATGATCTTGAATTAGAGCGCGGGATCACGATCTATTCAAAAAACGCCTCTCTTTTTTATAAAGGAACAAAAATAAATATCGTGGACACTCCCGGACACGCGGATTTTGGGTCCGAAGTAGAGCGAGTTTTGCGGTCAATTGACTGTGTTCTTTTAATTGTTGACGCTCAGGAAGGTCCGATGCCGCAGACAAAATTTGTGCTTAAAAAATCTTTGGAACTCGGATTAAAGCCGATCGTTGTTCTTAATAAAATTGATAAGCCTGCGGCAGATCCTGAAGCAGCTCATGACAAAGTGCTTGAACTTTTTATGGATCTTGGGGCAAACGATGAACAGCTGGATTTTACGACGGTATACGCGATTAGCCGCGACGGTATCGCGAAAAAAAATATTGGCGATGAATCAAATGATCTAACGCCTCTTTTAGATACGATTCTGGAAAAAGTTCCTCCGGCAAAATCAGACACTTCATTGCCGTTTAGAATACAGCCCTTTAATCTTGCTTATGATGATTTTATGGGAAGGCTTGCTATCGGCAGAATATATGAAGGAATCATAAAAAAAGGAGACAAAGTCATTGTCAAAAAGCCTTCGGGAGAAACCAGAAGCGCGTCAATTATGAGAATTTGCACTTTTAACGGTATAGAGAGAAAAGAAGTTCCGGAAGCTGTCGCCGGCGATATAGTTATGATCGCGGGAATTGCTGATATTTATATTGGCGAAACAATATGCGCCAGTGAAGATCAGGACCCGCTTCCGGAAATAACGATAGACGAACCTACAATTTCAGTTAATTTTTTGGTCAATAACTCGCCGTTCGCGGGCAGAGACGGAAAGTTTGTTACTATGAGGCAGATCAGAGAAAGGCTTGAGAGGGAGCTGGAAGTCAATGTTGGATTGAAAGTTGATTTTTTCTCGGTAGATTGTTTTAAGGTCTATGGGCGGGGAGAAATGCATATCGCGATCCTTCTTGAAAATATGCGCCGGCAGGGATATGAGCTTCAAATTTCACAGCCCAGTGTGATCATAAAAGAAGAAGACGGGAAAAAGCTGGAACCGTTTGAAGAAGTAACAATTGATGTGCCGGACGAATTTTCCGGAACAGTCATTGAAAAAATATCCAAGCGAAAGGGAACTATGATTGAAATGAGATCTGAAAATGGGAATACGAGAATTATATTTGAAGTTCCGACTAGAGGAATATTGGGCTACAAAGGAGAATTTGTCATAGACACGAAGGGAGAAGGAATTTTTTGTTCTCGCGTCATTGGTTTCAGGGAATGCGCCGGAGAAATTAAAAAGCGCCATTTAGGCTCTATGATATCAATGATGGCTGGAAAGACTTTAGCTTTTTCTCTCGCTAATTTACAGGACAGGGGAGAGCTGTATATAAACCCGAACACGGAAGTTTATGAAGGAATGGTAATTGGGAATACCGCGAAAGGAAAAGATCTAACCGTTAACCCTATCAAAGGAAAACATCTGACCAATATGCGCGCGTCAGGATCGGACGAGAATTTAAAACTTACTCCGCCTATTGAAGTTACTCTGGAAGGCGGAATGGAAATTATAGCAGAAGACGAATATCTTGAAATTACTCCAAAAAATATCCGCCTTCGAAAAAAACTTCTCACGGATAACGAGAGAATAAAAGCGAGAAGATAATGCGCTAGCTTTTTAGGTTGTAGCCCTGCCTGCCGGCAGGCAGGTTTTTAGCTTTTTAGGGTTTTATAATTATCAGGATGCGTTGATGTCATTCTAAATTAAGAATAGAAGCCAGCCCGTGGCTGGTCCGCCTTGGGCGGAAATCCCGACACTTCTCGTTTGTCATTTCGAATCCCGATTCACACCACCTGTCATTTCGAATCCCGATAGGGTGAGAAATCTATGAGCTATACTATGCCAGAAATAAGAAAGGTTTAGGTGAGACTTGTTTAGTTTATAGATCTCTCAGTCGTTATCACTCCTTCGAGATGACAATGTTGCTTCGCTCATTTCAAGATGACATATAGAGATAGTATTTTGTAATTTAAGCAATTTAACAATGCAACAATTTAACAATTTTATTTTTGAATACACTTATTCTGCAAATTAACCTGATTATTATATTCCAAGATCAGGTTTTTTTGCGTTTTGATGAGGCTGTTGATCTCTTTTACGATCCTATTATATTCATCAATTTTTCTGTTGTATATTTTAATATCCTTTCTGCTTTTGGGATTTATATTTCCAATTTCTTTCCGGAGAGCGTACGCTGAATTCTCAAGAATTGTTATTTGGTTTTGAATTCTCTCTACTTCAGCCTTTAAGTTTTGATCAGCTTGCGGGCAGTCAGACAATGGCCGCGCGAAAATTTGAACGCCGATCCATGTCTGATGTTCTTTATAAACTCTTTTTTTCACGGCTATCCCGATTTCCGTATAGCCGTCATTAAGAATGTTCGCCCTGTGCCCCGGGCTGTCCATCCAGGCCTGAACAAGAACTTTGTCGTCTTTGAAATTTCCAAGCGCGATATTTTCTCCTATAGAAATAAATTCATATCCGATATCTTCCGCGATATCAGATGCTCCAAGCCCTTCGGGAGAAATATGGTCAAAGTATTGCTTTTCAAACATATCTTCCAGGCGCTCCATTGCGATCGCGTCAAGATCGTCGTTTTGAAAAAGGGCCGGCAAAGATTCTGTTTCATCCCTTTGAATGTTCGTCCATCGCAAGACTCCCGTTTTTGTCAGAAACGAATCAGGCGCGTCTTCTTCGCCGATAAGAGGAGGGGGATTATATATTTTCTTTTCAACATTTATCAATCCATTCGTAAATGATTTTTCAATTTTGGGGATTTGTTCCAATCCAATATCAAGCAGATTATTTTTTATGGCAAAAACCGCGAACCAGATTAAAAGAAATAAAAAGAATATAAATGTAATAATTTTTTTGAACATAAAATTATATTGTTAAATTGTTGTATTGCTAAATTGTTAATTCGAATTCCGACATACCACTTGTCATTTCGAATCCCGATAGGGTGAGAAATCTGAGAATGATACTATGCCAGAAATAATATGGATTTAAGAGAAATTAAGATAACTCACAGATCTCTCTCCGCCGGCTGGCGGATCGAGATGACAATATTACTATCACTCCTTCAAGATAACAAAAAATATCATTTTGTAATTCAACCTAATAACTTAAAAACTTACGACCTAAAAACCTAACTTAATTATAAACTATTTGAAAAATATTATCCACCTTTTTAAAGACTAAAATAAAATTTATATTTTTTTAGCAGATAACCTCTTTTCTGCCGACCGTCAGAAAAGAGGTTATTGCAAAAATACGCTATGGTTTTTTCCAAAATCTAAAAAGCTACAATCTAAAAATCTAAGAAAACCTAAGAAGCTAAAAAGCTACAACCTAAGAAGCTAGTAAAAACCTAAGAATCTAAAAACCTACAAGCTAAGAAGCTAGTAAAAACCTAAGAAGCTAATAAGAACCTGTGCATAAAATAAAATTATAGAATTGCGTTTATCCATAGATATATTTTTTTGTTTATTTTGCGCGAAAGAACTTGTGGATAACCGGGGGTTGACGCGATTTTTTATCGTAGGATAATGTAAGTAGATGATAATAATTTATATAAATTTAGAAACAAAAATTATGTAGATGTTGAACAGCGGATTGTAATCCAAATGAAAACTAGAAGTGAATTGGCGAGTTGCTATCAAAGCAAAGAGTAGTCAGTTCTCATAGAATATACAGCGACCATAAAAACAAAATCTGAAGTTGGTTGTTTTTTACTTTCTAAAAAATCTTGAATAAAGCTTAGAAAAAAATAAACAGCAGATGATAATATTTAAATATATGGAAGAAACTATAAAAGAAGACAGTATGCCGCATGAACCAATTTTTGTTTCTCCGAACGAGAAAGAGATTATTAATGAGATCAGAAATTTGAATTTTGGCAGAGTGTGCGTGTCCATTCAGAACGGAGTCATTGTCAATACGGAAATTACAAAAATTATAAAAAACAATAAGAATAATAGAAATAATTTTTAATAAAAAGTTTATACAAAATTTATTTGCCTGACAGCAAACTGAGTCCGCCCAAGGCGGATGACAGCCAACTGAGGGCTCACGTTTTTAGAAGCTTCTTTGTAAAAAGAAGTAGCTAATGATAGTGAGCTCTTTTTGATTAGTATTAAGTATTTAGTATTAAGTATTCCGCTTCGCGGGAGCGGGTTTGCAACCCGGTTCATAATGTTTCCCATATAGGCAGAAAAAATGAAACCTCAAAACAATAGAAACTGGTTACAAACCAGTTCCCGCAAAAAATAAAAAAATAACTAGTTTTATATATAAAAAAATCAAAGGTCGAAGTTGTTTGTTTAAGCCTTAAGTGTGGAATATAGAATATAGAATTTAGAATTCCAGATTCATAATTCAAAATTCCAGATTCCAATCAATGGGTGAAAGGTTTAGACAAGCAACTATAAAAAATCTCTCCCAATAAGCCCAAAAGGCAAAGGGGGAATTAATTAATCAATTAATCTTCTCTCCTGTTATTTTTTTCAAAGGGTGAAAAAATGGCGGGAGATTAAGGAGAATAAAATTATGAAGACTAAAAAATTAAAAAAAGTAGCCGCTGTTTTTGCCGTTTTTGCTATGATGGCAACTACCAGCGTTGCTTTCGCACAGATGCCTCCTGTGTTTGGCGGCGAGAACCAAACAAATGTTGGCAATTATGCTAATATAACCAATAATGTTTCTTCTATTTCATCTACTGGAGGAAATTCAGTGGGAAATAGCAGAGCGGAAGGTTTTGCCATGAGCGAAGTTGGAAATGTTAGAAATACTGACATTGATACCGGCAATGCTAATTCTACCGCTAACTCGGCTGTAGTTGCTAATTCCAACGCCAGAGCTGGCGATAGTTACGGATATTATGGT
>JAGLXN010000050.1 GCA_023132875.1 Candidatus Parcubacteria bacterium | reverse complement strand
AAATTATATATCTAGATCATTAAGCTCGTCAGTATATTTCTTATGCATTTGCATATCTTCTTTACTTGCATTATCTCCTTTATCTTTTATTTTAAGCGTGATCTTTTCTAATTCTCTTTCTAGCACTATTTTTTTTAAATTAATAATACAAGCTTCCGCTTCTTTGCAGATGTTGTCTATTTTATCAATCTCTGATTCAATGCTAAGTGCTGACACGTCCCATAGATATAATAGACTGTCTTTTTCGCTTTTACGGCCCTTCTCTGTTGATATTTCTTTTTTTAATTTAGCAAGAATTTCATTATTTAATTTATTCTCTTTAGCGTGTAAATTCTTTATCATCCCATAAATTTTTTTAATCCTATTGTCAAATAAGAAATTATCTAAATCTAAAAATAGATCTCCAAAAAAATGCGGATATAATATTATAAAACCCAATATTCTTTTTTGAAGCTGATCTTCTCTGGTAATTTCATTCTTTTTTTCTAAATTATTTTCATTGGTTTGATCTCTAAAACTGGGCTGATTCTGTTTTAAAATATTCAAAGATTCAAAGACCGCCTTTTCGTCAACTTTCAATCTTTCTGAAAGTGTTTTTATATAATGATTTTGTTCAATTTTGTTTGAAATTTTAGATATAACATTCAAAAGTTCTTCCGCTATTTTTTTCTTTCCTTCAATTTCATTCGCGTCATATTTCGCGAACACGCTTTCAAAATAAAATTCCATAATTGCTTTTGGATTTTTAACCGCTTCTTGCCACAGTTCGGGATTATTTTTCACACAGTCCGCAGGATCTTTTCCTTCTGTAATAGTAATAACGCTTACATTCATCCCCTCTTGCAAAGCTAATTCTATTCCTCGTCCAGCCGCTTTAATCCCAGCGGAATCCATATCAAAAGAGAACGCGATATTATCTGTATATCTTTTTATAATTCTTATTTGATCCGCTGTTAGCGCTGTTCCGGAAGTCGCGACTACATTTTCAACACTGGCCTGAAACGACGCGATAGCATCCATATTTCCCTCAACCATTATGCACAAATCTTTTTTTCTTATTTCCATTCTAGCTTTATCAAGTCCATATAAAACTCTGCTTTTGTTGTAAATTACCGTTTCCGGAGTGTTTATATATTTTGCATGGCTTTCGTCCGCTCCCGGCATAACACGGGAACTAAATCCGACTGTCTGTCCGCTAATATTATTTACAGGAAACATTATTCTTCCCCTAAATCTGTCATAATAGCCTCCTTTATCTTTTTTGACGGTCATTCCCGCGGAAAAAATATCACTTTCCTTATAACCCTTTTTCTTTAAAAATTTGCTTAATAGATCCCAAGAGTCAGGCGCGTAGCCGAGTTGGAATTTTTCTATTATATTTTTTGAAAGCCCTCTGTCTAATAAATATTCAAACGCTTTTTTGCCAGTTTTTATTTTTAAACATTCCTGATAAAATTTTCTGGAAACATCAAGAATTTCCAGCACCTTGCTTTTTTCTCCGCTATTGTCATGACTGCGATTTTCAAGCTGCACTCCGGCTTTCTCGGCAAGCAATTTCAACGCGTCGCGAAATTCCAGTCCTTCCATTTTCATGATAAAAGTAAAAATATCCCCTCCTTCATTGCATCCGAAGCAATACCACATTTGTCGTTCCGGACTTATCATAAAAGACGGGGTCTTTTCATTGTGAAACGGGCACTTAGCTTTCCAATTTCTTCCTGCTCTTTGAATTTGGAGATAGCCGGAAATAACCTCCTCAACGCTAAGTCTTGACTTAATTTCATCTACTTGAGAATTCAACATAAAAAGCACGATAAACAAATTATCCTGTTTTTAGATTAACATTTTGATTGGCTTGGGTCAAATATAGAATGACAAAAATTAGAATACATTCACATTGTTATTATTCTCTTGCGTCTTTTGAAACTGTAATTCCCTTAAATTCAGCATAATAAATTTTCTTTGACGGCACATTTTCACGCACCAAAGTATTGGGTCCGATTTGAACATCTGCTCCAACTAATATTCCAGGCATCAAATTCACCGCTATGCCGAGATGCGTATTATCGCCAATAATCGCGCCAAGCGCCGTGAGTTTTGTTTCTACTCGCTTATCTTTTACAAACGGATTGATCTCTTTGCGGTTCATTCTAATATTAGCTGTGATCGCGCCGGAACCGATTCGCGCGTCTTCGCCAATGATAGAGTCGCCGAAGAATCCTGCGTGAGTGTGGCTGCGGGATTGAAAAATGCTTCGCGTCACTTCAGCATTAGCGCCAATTAAAACTCCATCTTCTAAATTGCTATAACGCCTGATGAGAGTATTATTGCCGATCGTGCAGCCCCTGCCAATGTAACAAGGGCCTTTAATTACCGCGTTTTCAAAAATGATTGCATTTTCTTCAATTTGAACAGGACCGTCAATAGCCGCGCTTTTGGCGATCTTGACGCTCTTATGAATCCTTTGCTTTTGAAGCAAGGCGTCCATCATTAGCTGATTAACTTTAAATAAATCCCATGGATATTTCAAACTTGGCGTTTCTTCAAGCGTTTCAACCATTCTTACTTCTTTTTCTTTCATATAAAGAGCCAAGGCATCTTCGTAGGCATACGTATGCTCTTTAACCCTTTCATAATATCCAAAAAATTCTTTTGGCAACAAATAGATTCCCACCGCCTTTATATTTGACGGCGCTTCTTGCGGCTGCGGTTTTTCCATAATGGATAAAACTTGATCGCTCTTTAATTCTAAAATTCCATAATTCCACGGTTTGTCTGTTCTGGTTCCTAAAAGAATCATTTTTGCGCCAGTCTTTTTTTGCTTGTCATTCATTAAACGCAAAAATTTATCAGCATTAAAAACATACGGATTTAAAACAAAAAAGCTGTCTTCTTTAATTAAAGACTTTGCCTGCATTACCGCATTGCCCATTCCCCTAGCTTCGTTTTGGGTAAGATAGGAAAGTTTTACTTTATAAATTTCTCCATCTCCCAAATATTTTTCCAAATTGGAATCGGGCGATTGAACAATAATAATATCTTTAATTCCCGCGCGAGCCACCGATTCTATCGTCCACTCAATCAAAGACTTTCCCATTATTTTAATAAGGGATTTATGTTTTTTTTCAGATAAAGGCCAAAAACGAGAAGATTCTCCCGCGGCTAAAAGTATTGCTTGCATATTTTTAGTGTTAAGAATTAAACAGTTAATATTAGGTGCTTGATACTTAATACTAACTACTTAATACTATTTTATTAACGACATTATTAATTTTGCCAAAATATCTGGATCGTGAAATATCGGACCGTCTTTTATTAAAATATTACCTCCTATAAATTTTTTGTTATCTAATTCTTTATCTATTTTTACGGGCTCTAAAATTCCCACCGCTTTTTTCTTGTGTTCATTAATCCTTTTTTTTGAAGGAATTTTATTATTATAAATTATGAAATCCAGAGAACATCCTATATATTTTTCTACTTCATTGGCAAAATCTAAAACAGAAAAATCATTTGTTTCTCCGAGTTTAGTCATAGCGTTGCAGATAAAAACTTTTTTAGCTTTTGTTTTCTGTAATGCTTTCGCTATTCCATTTGGCAAAAAACATGGCAATACAGACGAATATAAATCACCTGGACCAATAACGATCAAATCGGCTTTAGAAACAGCGTTTATAACAGGCAAGTATGCTTCAATTTTTTTTGTTAAGAAAAGTTTTTTAATTTTTAATTTTGGATTATGCTTTTGGGGAACATCAATTTCATCTTCTCCAAAAATAACTTCTCCGTTTTCCAAAATCGCATAAATATGGCTTTGCTCCACAGTAGCAGGGAACGCTTTATGAATTTCTATTTCTAGAAATTCATGCGCGATTTCCATTGCTTTTTCAAAATCCTGAAAAATGTGTTCTAATCCGCTAACAAAAATATTACCAAAAGAATGGCCCTTATGGCCTCCATCAAAGATTTCCCGTCCGACACGCAAAGCAAAAAGTTCCTTTTTCCAAGAAGGAGCGTTAGAAAAAGCTATAAGATGTCTTCTAATGTCGCCTGCTGGCAAAGTTTTGAAATCTATGCTGAATTGAGCGCTGGATCCGCCGCTATCAAGCATAGAACAAACAGCGGATAATTTTACGGGATATTTTTTTAAACCAATCAATACTGTTTCTGATATTGCGCTTCCACCGCCAAAACAAACAATTTTTTTTCTCATTATAAGTTAAATTAAAGATAAAATAATTTTCGCCAAAATATCAGGATCATGAACTATCGGACCGTTTGTGTCAATGAACAAATCGGCGCCAACTATTTTTGGATTTACCCTTTTAGAAAGTTTTTTTCTGTCAAATTTTACATAGTCATAAACAAGATGGCTTTCTTTTTGATACTCAGAAATTTTAATTTTTGATGGAATTTTCTGATTATATATTACATAATCTAAAATATTTTTCCCCAAATATTTTTCAACTTCACTTACAAAATCATATACAGTGTAAGTAGTTGTTTCACCAAGTTTTGTCATCGCATTGCAAACATAAACCTTTTTTGCTTTGCTATTTTTCATCGCCTCCGCCACTCCTTTAACTAATAAATTCGGCATTATAGAAGAATAGAGGTCTCCCGGTCCGATAACAACAAAATCCGCGTCTAAAATCGCTTCTTTTACCTCTTCATTAATCTTCGCCTTTGGCTTAAGCCAAACTTTCTTTATTTTTAAGAATGGATTCCTTAACGGCAAATCTATTTCGCTTTCTCCATTTAAGATATGCCTGTTCTCTAGTTTTGCGTATATATCACATTTATCCAAGGTAACAGGAGAGGCCTTTCCTTTCGCTCCAAGCAGTTTTTCAATTTCTTCCTTGCCACCCACTATGCCTCTTGTTTTTTCAAGCGCTGCCATTAAAATATTTCCAAGCGTATGAGTATCTAATTCTCCGCCGTTAAATCTGTAGTTTATTAATTCTAGCGCGCCTACATTATCGGAAAGAGCGGCAATAATTCTCCTGATATCTCCTGCTGGGGATACGCCATAAGATTTTCTTAATTTTCCCGTAGATCCACCGCTATCTACCATTGAAGTAACTCCCCAGAGATTTTGACCTAATTTCTTGAAAGCTTTTAACAATGGAACAATGCCAGTTCCCCCACCGATAATAACTATCTTTTTTGTTAAAGAATTTTGTAAATAAAGTCCTTTATGAGTTCTAACAAAAACTTCTGGATGATCAACATTTAAATTTTTCGCTTTGCCAATTTTAACAACAAATTTTAAAAGTCCAGTATATCTTATTATTGGTTTATAACTGCCTTTTGCCTTAATCCCTAATTTATTAATATAAATAATTTCTTTGGCCCTTGAAGTCTTAGCTAAAAGTTCTTTGTAATTTTTCATTTTTTCCGGATCGCAAACCAAAATTATTTCCCCTTGAGTCAAAACTTCAATCGCGCTATCAAAAATTATCGGTCCATAGATAGCCTCAGCCTGAGTTCTGGTTATTTCTTCAAATTTAGTTTCTAACTCTTGAGACAATCCCCGATTACCGACAATTACAACTCTTCTTGTTTTCACAAATTTATTTGTTAAATCTTCAGGAAAATCGAGTTTTAAATTTGCTTCGATCTGTTTAATTTCTTTATCTGCTATCGGGCGATATCTTCCAAATTTTTCTGTAATTAATTGATTGACGATATAATATTGCTCAACTACGGTTTTTGTTGCCATATTTGAAATTTGATCTCCGCAAATCATTGGAATTACATGGGTAGAAAGTTTTGCTATAATTGAATTTTTATTGCCGGTAATGGCGATTTTGATTTTTGCTTTACTGTTTTTAAGAACTCTTACAATCTCATCCGTTTCTCCTGAATAGCTTATGACAATTAAGGTGTTAGCCGAAAATTTTTCTATTTCATTAGCGTAAAGAACTCTTACATTAACCCCGAGCTTGTCCGCAATTGCTACTGCGTTTAATCCAGGCAAATCAATACTGCTTGAAATTCCGGTAATTAAAATTGGCTCTTTTAAGAGTGAAGAATATTTTTTTAAAGAAATATTCTTTCTTTTCCTAAGAATCTTTGGAATTTCATTTATTTCTTTATCTATCGCAAATTTCATTTTTTCAAATTATAATTAAAACAAGTTTATATTTGTTTATAGAATACTATATTATTGAATTTTAGTCAAAAAAATGGGCAAACAGGAATATACTTTTCTTTATTGTAAATATAAAAAAATCATACTTATTTATAATTCTCAATCACTTTTTAATTACATAGATCTTTCCATGGAAAAAATAAAAAAAGCGGCGTTGCCGCAATTGTTAATTTTCTATGTCTGTCGGTTGTTGATAACCAATAAATTTGTACCATTTATACCTGTCAGAAAGATGATAGTTTTTAGGAGCGTCTTCCATAATTAATATCTTATCCCCCTCATTAAGAGTAGAAATATTTATTATTCCCATTACAGTTTCTCCTTCTTTGGTTTCTGCTGTAATATATGGCAAACTTACCATATCAGTGCCCAAAAATCCATCGCTAACTTTTATTTCAATCCTTTCAACATTAACGATTGTTACACTATATATTTCTTTTTTCTCTTCTGCTGTTATAAAAATAACTGCAAAAATTCCTGAAAGAATTATTGTAACCGCAACCATCACAATTACTGCTAAAATTGCTCTGTTCATTTCGTAAAACCTCCATTTAGTGCAACGCCCTTTTTGTTTTTAAAAGAACATTAAACACTTTTCATTAAAAATATTTATTTTTATATTTATAACAAAAAATGTTCAAAATCCAACATAACAAGACATCATAGCATATTTAACAAATATGTCAATACTTGTACAAAAAAAGAGATTATTTCACGTTTTTATAAAGCCAGAATATTTCAGTAAGTTTTACTTACTTGGAAAATAAAAAAACTGTTTACAAAACAGTTCTTGTGACTAATGACCTGCATACCACCACCTTGTTTAAATGTTAGTATGTTTAAATGTTTATATACTAATTATCTCCTCCGCGATTTTGCGGGAGGCGTTTTGGGAGGGTGCTAATTCAGAAAGTTTTTGTTTCATTTGGTATTGCAAATCTTTATCGGATAATAATTTAAAAACAACATTAGCTAGATCTTGAGGACTATTAACAGTTTCATTAATTATTAAAGAGGATTCTTTCTCGGCAAAGAATTTGGCGTTTTCCGGCTGGTGGTTGTTGGCGGAAGTAGAGAGAGGAATTAAAATATTCGGTTTTTTAAGCGCGACTATTTCCGCTAAACTGTTCGCTCCGGCGCGGCTGATAACTATTTCAGCTAAAGCGTAGGCGTCTTTCATCTCTTTTTTTATAAAAGGATAAACGCGATAGCGTTCTGGATATTTTAAATTTAATTTACCGATTTTATTTTTTATTTCTTCATAATTTTTATCTCCGCATTGATGAACGATCTGGCACTTTTCAATTAAATCAGGTAAAATTTCCAGTGCCATTTCATTTATTTTTTGCGCTCCTTGGCTTCCGCCGAAAATTAAAACAGTCGGCAAATTTGGAGACAATTTAAAAAATTTAAGAGCGTTTTCCATACTGCCTTTCATAATATCAGACCTAATGGGATTGCCTGTTAGAACTACTTTACTTTTATCAAAATATTTTTCCGCAGCGGAAAAAGAAATAAGAATTTTTGAAGCGAAACGAGCGATGATTCGATTAGCTAGCCCAGGAACAATATCTGATTCATGCGTGACAACTGGCACCCTTAAAATCCAAGCGGCAATAACCGGTGGAACGCTGGCAAAACCTCCTTTGCTAAAAACCACATCTGGCCTAAATTGCCGGATATAATGCAATGACTGGACTATACCTATTGGAATTTTCAAAATATCTCTAAAATTTTCCAGCGAAAAATAACGGCGCAATTTGCCCGCTTTTATAATTTTCACGGAAATTCCATTTTCCGCAATGTTTTTGTTAAAATCGCTGGCGGGAGTAATAAGCAAAAATTCCGGTTTCTCTATTTTTTTTTCAATGCATATTTTTTTCAGTTCAGAAACGACTCCCAAGAGAGGAATTAAATGTCCGCCTGTTCCGCCGCCAGTTAATAATATTTTCATAAGATTGTATTGTTAAAATTATCGTCATTCTGAGGAGGGACGACGAAGAATCCCGAATCTATTTACACAAAACCTTTTATTGTATAGTACGAAACTTTTTGCGGGATTCTTCACTATCGTTCAGGATGACAAGCAAAAAAAATAGAATAGTATTATTGTATGTTAAAATGAATGATCCTTGCCACTAATATAAATTCATTATATCATTAAATTGCACTAATAACCATAAAATATAATTATGTCTAAGTTCATCATCAATGGCGGAAAATCGCTAAAGGGAACTGTTGAAATCGGGGGCTATAAAAATGCCGCGGGTCCCGTTTTAGCGGCAACGCTTCTCACCCAGAAAGAATGTATTATTAATAATTTGCCGCTGGTAACCGATGTTTTTAATTTAATTAAGGTTTTAGAAAGCATCGGTGTTGAAGTTAAATGGCTTGGTAAAAGAAAAATAAAAATTAAAGCGGGGAAAAAAGTTGATCCTGAAAAAATGGATTATTCTACCGTTGAAAAAATGAGAATTTCTGTTTTGTTAATTGGACCTCTTCTGGCGCGATTTAAAAAATTTAAAATTCCCCATCCAGGAGGAGATAAAATTGGTTTAAGGCCGATTGATTCACATCTTGAAGCTTTAAGAAAATTAGGAGCGGAAATTTATGAGAAAGATAATTTTTATTATTTTGACTCTAAAGATCTTCAAGGGAAAGAAGTTATTCTGAATGAATTTTCAGTGACAGCAACGGAAAATTTAATGATGGCAGCTAGTTTGGCCTCTGGAACAACTATAATCAAAACAGCCGCTGCCGAACCGCAAGTCCAGGATACTGGTAAAATCCTAAAAAATATGGGTGTCAAAATTGAAGGAGTGGGAACTCATGCTATCACTATAAAAGGGCAGAAACAGCTTTATGGCGTTGAACATTCAGTTGTTTCTGATCCTTTAGAAGCGGGAACTTTCATTGTTTTAGCAGCCGCTACTCAAAGTGAGATAGAGATAAAAAATGTTATTATTAAACATTTGGAATTATTTTTGGAAAAATTAAGAGAAATCGGAATTAATCTGGAGATAAAATCAGATAGCGTGATTATTAAGCCAAGTTTAAATCTTCAAGCGGTTAAAATTCAATCTCTGCCATTTCCTGGCTTTCCGACAGATCTACAGCCGATGGTATCAGTGTTGCTTACTCAAGCAAGAGGAAAAAGTCTTGTTCATGATCCGCTTTATGAATCACGCTTAGGACATCTCAAAGAATTAAAAAAAATGGGAGCGGACATAGAAATTGCTGATCCTCATCGCGCTTTTATTTTCGGACCAACGCCGCTCAAGGCAAATAAAATTACCGGAATGGATATTCGTGCTGGCGCATCTCTGATTATTACTGCTTTAATCGCCAAAGGGAAAAGTGAAATTTACGGTGTTGAACAAATTGATAGGGGCTATGAAAAAATAGCGGGAAACAATTCTGATTTTTTGATGATTTTTATCATCCAGAACCGATTCTCGCTTTTAAACTTTTTACGTTACCTCAAAAATTCCCACTGGCGCTATCGTCAATTCACGGTAATCTCTATCCGGAGTTGGCGGTCTATTTAACACGGTCGCAATCACTTCATAATGTTGAAGTGATTCTCCCTTTATCACATCGCGCATAAACGCCAGAGTTTCGTTGATCCCCCTGACTTTTATCTCTGGCATTTCCTCTGTCATCATTATGGCAGCATTCCACGCCAATGTTCCCCATTTATGGCATCCCCAGCAACCAAGAACATCGTATTTTAGAGATACAGGATTGGGCACTTTAGCAAGAATGCCATAATCAACGAGAAAATCAGTGCCATTAGCATCAGGAATCCATGCTTTGACATATTGTTCAACCTTTTCTGGATCCAGCTGTTTATATCCCTCATTTGTTGGAACAAAATATCTGGCTTGAGGATTTACAACTCGAAGAATCCAATTTCTCCCGGATCCTTTACGGAATTCTTCACGAGACTTTTGATAATCTTCTGGTTGTATTTCCAGCGGCGCAATATCAAAAGTCACGGGGACACGGGAATTCTTTATCAATTCCTCAATCGTTGCATCGTTAATTCTTTCAGGAAGAATATCCGCCATTGTTAATGCGCAACTTGGATTGGCGATAAATCCACCACTTTGATAGATATGTCTGTTTGCCATTTCTTCTTCAAGAACTTTTCCCGATGAGCCATAAACTGCATTGAAAGTTTTAATATTGACTTCATTCAGTTCAAGGCTTTTGTGTACATTGCAAAGTCCAAAATCTCCAACAAGGCAAAAATCAACTGGAGACAATGCCTCTTCCTCCTGCCCTGAGGTTTCTGCTGCTCGCTCTGTTCCTCCAACAATTCCAACTATGTTGAGCTGCTGGAAAAACTTATTCAGTTCCTTTGCCATTATTATAGCTCTATCTTTTGTCTCACTGTTCATTTATTCTTTTTCAAATTCTTTTAAACCTCTTTTTGTTTGAATATCCCTCAGGAGAAATCCCTCCGGGGCGTTTTTTGAGTAAAAATATTTTTGTTCAAAAAACGCCTAAGAGAAAAATATAGTCAGGGTTTACATTTTTGAAATATATAAACCCTAACTTTAAGATCAAAGAGGAAAAACAGCTGTTACTTCTGCGTCTATTTTGCGACTTCCGTCTGGTTGAAAGTTATCAGTTACTCGTATGATTGCTTGAAAATTATCAAGGTTTTCTCTCTCAACCACTTCGCCTAGCCATGCCATTGAGCTAATTGTTTTTTCAAAAATAGTCTTTCTTTCTGGAACCTTTTTTACCAAACACATCATTGCGTTTGCCGCAAAAGTTCCAAGCCAATGATTTCCTCCAGCCATGACAATTTTTTTGCCTTTCGCATATGGATTATTTACTATTGCCAGAATGGCAAAATCAACATCCCACTCTCCGCCATGAGCATAAGGAGAAATAAATTCCGATGCCCGTTTCTTCATTTCATCAACGGATAATTTTTTATAAAATCCGTCTTTTGAACGAACATAACAACCATATTTTTCAGCAACTGGGGAGCGCCATAAACACCAGTCAGGTCTATCCTCTCGCATAACTCGAAAATCCTCAATAGGCATTGAATACATCTCTTGAGGCGTATTACGTTCAGGCCAAACGACTATTGGTAAAAGAGGCGTATTCTTTACTTCGGCAAATGAGGCCGAATTTAAATCTTTGAGAGGCATACCATGCATTAGCAATCTCGTCACTATATTAGCTACAGACAGACCGCTCACATAACTAACTTCTGAAAGAATCTTTTTCAAGAATTCTAGGTCTGATTTATAAGCGATTTCACACTCTATAATGCCAACATCAGGAAGATGTCTGTGATGATGCTTATTACACAAACCCTCTGCGCTTACTAAACACTTATCAGAAGGTCTTATTGTGTTCAATAATTCATTTCTTTCGCTTACTGTTCCCCCTATAACTCCAGTGCCGCATTCTAATATCTTACTAAATCTTCTCGCGATTCGGAGCGCGGATTTTTCTTGTTCCCACAAATTCATTTTCATTCGCCTCACCTCCTTTGTTTTATATTTTCAGAAGCGAAAAACCAGCCACTTAAGATAAAAATTGCCATTTTCTCGCTTCCGAATTTATTTTTGTTTTCTATAGCACTAATTAGGACTATAAACATATATTTATTAAAGAGCAATTCTTAACTTCATATTATATATAAAATAAAAAACCTGTCAAGAGCAAAAAATTAAAAATTTATTGGCTTTATATTTTATGTAGAGCCTGTTGTAGTTTCGGGAAATTGTCCCAGCTCACAACAGGATCCAGCTATGAGACTGGAGCCAATATTAGATATTTTATTGTATTTCTTCTCCCTCTTCATAATATCCGTCTTCTTTTTTATTGGCAATAAAAACTTCATTCCAATCGTATCCTTTTTGGCTAAAATCTTCAGGAGTAACATCAAGATGGTGCTTAATAGCTTTTCCTTTTATCTCATCTATTTCCTCCAAAAAATAGACCTGATTTTTTCCAGTCGTTCTATAAAGATCTGATGTTTTAAATGAATCAAGAATTGTTTGAGAAACCTTTTTAATATTTTCCCATTTAAGATGAAGATACATTTCAAAGACCGTCGGATTAAAAATATGTCTTTTATAATTATTTTTGTTAATAGTATATACTTTTATTCCGTCGGGTCCAATAATGAGATTATTCTCGTTAAGATCAGAGATATAATTTATTGAGACAGATATAGTCTCTGAAGCGACCCCATATTGAGTATAGAATTTAGCGTAAACGGTAAATTGAGAACCTGAAATCTGGAATTCAGAATCTGGAACACAAGCGGGATTGTCTCCATTTTTTTCACACAAATCCCAAATGATTTCTTCTTGGTAATCTATCTGTGAAGCGTATTTAAAATCAGAAGTATTGGAAATTGCCATTCTAACAGTATCAGGGCCGGAGATTAATTTGAGAGTTACTATTTGATCATTGGTATATTCGGAGCCGTTGTTTATTGTAAGACTGAAATTATTTTCTGGATTTTCCGGAGTCGGTTCTGGCGGAGACGGAGAATTATACGCTGATGAAGGCATACCGCTGGCGCAACCGCCAGTTTCTATGCTCACAGAACTGGTGTAGTTTGAATCTACGTTTTCTCCATTTCTTGATTTCACCTTAAAAGAATAGTTTGTTCCGCAACTTAAATCGGGACTAATCCAAGAAGTAGAAGTTGTCCAGCCAGAATTAGTTCCCGCGGTTGAATTTTCAATATAATATTCGGTATTGGCGGGATTGGAATTATCGCTCCATAAAGCTGTTATTTGAGTTGAAGAATCGGTGGTTAAAGATAAAGTTGTTGGAATGTTGGCAAGAGTGTATTTACCCGCGTAAGATGAAGATAAATCAGACCAGACATTGTCTGTTGATTTTGTTTTAACCTTATAATACTTTCTGGTATTAGAAGATAATCCTGTGTCATCAAAAGTAGAAGCAGTGTCTAATCCTTCGCTTGTAGAATATGAGCCTCCAGATTCTGTATCTGAAAATATTTCATAACCATTAGAATCAGCAATAGTATCATCTCTATATCCCCTATTAGAAGATGAAGTTTGTTGGGAAGCTCCATCGGCATTTAGAACGCACTGATAATATCTTCCTTCACCATCTGTTATTGAGGCGCCAGAATAAGTAATTTGCAAAACGCTTGCGCTGGTAGCGTCAACTGTCACTGAGGTCGGAGCATTAATGGTATAAATAGGCGCCGCGGTATCGTTGTAAGCAGAAGCAATAGCCCCAGTTATATTAGAATAAGTAAGATCAGAATCTCCAGCGCTTCTTTGCCATTGGTAAGTAAGAGAGCCAACTCCTCTATAGCCAGTGTCTGTGTCGCTGTCCGCGCTATCTCCGGTAGCGTTTAAAGCAACTACTTTATATGTTCTGGAACTGCCATTGTTAGCGGAAGTTCCTGATAAGTCTATAGCGATATGAGCCGCGTTTGTTCCGTCTCCAGCTACTGTTGAACCCGAGGTAATGGTTGGAGCGGTGGCGGCAGTGTCGTCATAAGTCGCAACATCTCCTAATGTATCTAAAAGATTTGTTCCTTCATAAACTTTGTATCCTGTGGCGCCAGTTGATTTTGTCCATGTTATTACTGTCTTATCTGTGTGAACTCCGTCAGTAGCGGAAACACTTGTCGGCGCGGCTGGTTTGGTTAATATCTGAACAGTGGTTCCATATCCTGTTCCAGCAGAATTAATGGCGTAAGCCCTGACGCGATAATTGGTCCCAGGAGTTAAACCTATTATTTCTTTTGTGTATGTTCCAGTTGTAAAACTTCCTGCGTCAAAAGCTACGCTATCAGCAGTAGTCGGATCGCCTGTTGTTCCGGTCATATAACAAAATCCTCTGGTGGTACAATTTTCTCCTCCTATGTCAGTGATGTTTCCATTTCCTGTGGCGATGGTTGCTTCTACTGACGAAGCGGCTTGGGTGGTGACTGTGGGAATGGGAATTTCAGTTGTGCCAACTATTGCAGTTCCATGATTTGAATTACCTTCGTCTTTATATGCTACAACAAAATGAGTACTATCAAGCGTTGATACTGAAATATATGACGTGATTGCGGAATTAAACACATTCTCTGCACCATATGAACTGATAGTAGTTCCTGATACCTCTCCAACTATTGCAGTGCCGTAGTTTGAATTTCCTACATCATTATATGCTGCTACAAAATGAGTACTATCAAGCGTTGATACTGAAGTATATGACGTGATTGCGGAATTAAA
>JAGLXN010000005.1 GCA_023132875.1 Candidatus Parcubacteria bacterium | reverse complement strand
CTGTTTTATTTTGTAAGATTATATTTTCAGATTCATTCTGTTCTCCTTTTACTTGCGAAGAAGAAATAATATTTGGACTGGAACTTAAATTATTGTTTACAGATCCTAAATTAAACAAATCTTTGCAATCTTGGTTAGAGTCTTCTATAATTACACTGTAATTATCAACCTGTTCCTGAAAATAAAAATATCCCGAAAAAAATCCGGCAGAAAGAACAAGAAAAAATCCAATCAGTAAAAATATCTTTTCTTGATTATTTTTTATAAAATCTAATTGCATTTTTGATTGCATTGCTGTATTGTTATATTGTTGTATCCATTGTATTGCTATATTGCTATATTGTTCTATTGTTAAATTGTTAAACTATTACTCGTTATTATTTCGAAATAATTGGAAAATTTAGAATGCTATTATTGTATCAAACAAATTTTTTAGATTTAAGCAAAGACTAAAATTTACTCAGATACAAATTTACACTTAAACAGTTTAATAAATAATGACACAATAACAATACAACAATTTAGCAATGTAGCAATTTATTCTATTATAAACCATTACTAATAAATATGAAATATATATTCCATTTAGGCCGTATTCCAGCCTTGTCAGTTGCTGAACTGCAAGCAATGCTAAGCAAAACAAAAGCTAATTATAGTATGAAATTTATATCAAGAGAAATGATTACGATTGATATAAAAAACGAGATAAATTTTAAGGAGCTTCTTGTTCAAATGGGAGGAACAATTAAAATTGCCAAATTTATAAATTCTTATCAAAATTTTGATAAAGTATTTGAAGAAATAGATTTAATTATAAAAAATATTCCAGGGAAAAAAACTATCGGCTACAGCTTTTATTCAACAGAAACAGAAGAAAAAAATGATGCATACGACAAATTTAGGGAGATAGAAACAAGATTTAAAAATATAAAAAAAACATTAGCAGGTAAATCAAGCGTAAGAATCGTTTTTCCAGACAATAAGACAATGGAGCTAAATAGCGCTTCAATTTTCAAAAATAAGCTGACAATAAAGGGGATAGAGTTCAATATTATGACATCAGGTGATAAGATAATTTTATCAAGAACTATAGCTGTGCAGGATGTAGAGAGCTATTCTCAACGAGATTATGACAGACCGAACAAAGACTCCCTTATTGGAATGATTCCCCCAAAACTTGCTCAGATTATGATTAATTTGGCAAACATGAAAGAGGGACAAATTATGCTTGATCCGTTTTGCGGAATAGGAACTATTCTTCAAGAAGCATTACTGAATGATTACAAGGTCATTGGAAGCGATGCTAATGACAAACAAGTTAAAAACTCAAAAACAAATCTGGAATGGCTTTCGAAAAAATATATCCTGAGATACCCTAATTATAAAATTTTCCAATCTGATATTAAAAATATCTCAAAAAAAATCAAACAGAACTCCATTGACGCAATTGTAACAGAATCCAGCCTAGGTCCGGTTTACACTAAGATTCCTCAAAAAATAGAAATAAAGCAAAATTTCAATAGATTAGAGAAAATGTATTTAAGATTTTTTCAAGCCGCTAAGTTAGTATTAAGAAAAAAGGCTAGAATAGTCGCTACACTCCCAGCTTACAAAATAACACAAGGCCGATATGTGTTCGCGCCATTTGTTGACAAGTTGGAAAAAATGGGCTATTCTATCATAAGTCCGCTAGATACAAAGCTTATCACCAAGCACACAAGGATCACTTCTAGAAATTCTATAATTTATGACAGACCAGACCAAATTGTGGCGAGAGAGGTGATAATATTTGAGAATAGATAAAATTAGAATTAGGAATCAAGAATTACGGACTGTGAATTGAAATATCTTTCTTAATTCATAATTCATTATTCATTATTCATATTTAAAAGCTTAAGAAGACAAACGAAAAAATCATACTTACTAAAATACATAAATCAATTAATAACAAACCATGGCACATAAGAAAGCGGGCGGTACCGCGTCCAACCTAAATGACAGCAAGCCTAAATACTTAGGCGTAAAAATTTTTGGAAACCAAGCTGCGAAGTCTGGCAGTATTATCGTGAGACAAAGAGGCAATAAATTTAGAATTGGCAAAGGAGTTATGCAAGGAAAAGATCACACGATTTTTGCCGTAATTGACGGCTTCGTAAAATTCACCGAAAAACAAATCACAAGATTTAACGGAAACAAAAAGAAGGTTAAATTTGTCAGCATCGAGAAAGAAAAGATTCCACAAAATCAACCTAAAAAAGAAGCTGTGAAATAAATATCACGACAAATTATTTTTACTAAAAAAACAGGATAAAATCCTGTTTTTTTATATATTTCTTTGAGTTACAAAATGTTATTTTTCACTTCTTGTCATTTCGCTGGATTCGCCAGCTGGCGAAGACGAGAAACCTGCCTGTCAGCGGGCAGGTCTACAAGCTTTATTAAACGCACTTATAATGTTTTTAGATCTCTCAGTCGTTGACACTCCCTTGAGATGACAAAAATAAGTAAGGTTTGTTAAAGATAAATAACTCTTTATACTAAATACTGAATACTTGATACTCGCTACTTCTTTATCCCCGCTTTCACAAATTCCCTAAATAAAGGATGTGATTTTAATGGTCTTGATTTGAATTCGGGATGGAATTGGGAAGCAACAAAGAATGGATGCTTATTTTTTGGAAGTTCAATGATTTCCATTAATCTCCCATCTGGAGAAGTTCCAGAAAATATCAGTCCTTTTTCTTGTAAAATTTCAACATAATCAGGATTAACTTCCCAGCGATGACGATGTCTTTCTGAAATTTCACTGGATTTATAAGCATTGTGAGCAATTGTTCCATTTTTTAACTTTGCCGGATACGCGCCAAGCCTCATTGTCGCGCCATAATTCTTTTCTTTCAAATTTTTCTTTTGCTCCGGCATAATATCAATCACGGGATGAGGCGTGCTTTTATTTATTTCGGAAGTATTCGCATTCTTGAGTTTGCACACATTCCGCGCGTATTCAATACAAGCAATCTGCATGCCATAACAAAGCCCTAAAAATGGAATTTTATTTTTTCGCAGATATTCAATTGCTTTTATCTTTCCTTCAATCCCCCTACTTCCAAATCCTCCTGGAACAATTACTCCATTTAATTTTTTCAGCTCCTTTAATTTTGAGGGATTTTTTTCATACTCTTCGGAATTTATCCATTCAATCTCAGGTTTTCTGTCATTCGCCCAACAAGCATGTTTTATGGATTCAATAACGGAAATATATGAATCAGCTAAAACAAAATCGCCCGTATTAAAATATTTACCAACTATGCCAATCTTAATCGGCTTATCAAGTTTTTTTATTTTTAATGCCAAGCTTCTCCACTCTTTCAGATCTTTCTGGCGAATTCTCATATTAAATTTGGATAATATTTTTTGAGCCAAATTTTCGTTATCAAAATTCACTGGAACATCATATATTGAATCAATATCCGGCGCGGAGATTACATTCTCTTTCTCAACATTGCAGAACATAGAAATTTTTTCCCTTCTCGCTTCGTCAATTGGTACTTCGCTGCGGCAGATTATAAAATTCGCCTGAATCCCTGCTGAGTTCAGCGTTCGCGCGGCATACTGCGTTGGTTTCGTTTTCATCTCTCCAATTTTATTAGGAATCGGCAGATAACTAACCATAAAGAAAATCACATCTTTCGGTTGTTTTGATTTTAACATTCGCGCCGCTTCCAAAAATAAGACATTCTGATATTCTCCAATTGTTCCGCCAATTTCAATCAAAACAAAATCAGTTTTCGTGTCTTTAGCGACTTTTTTTATCCTTCTGATAACTTCCAGCGGAATATGCGGCACAACTTCAACGCACTTGCCGTCATATTCTAAATTTCTTTCACGACGTATAACAGACTCATAAACCTTTCCAGTTGTCATATAATTATCAGAAAGAATTTTAACATCTAAAAACCTTTCATAATTTCCAATATCTTGATCTGTCTCAATCCCATCGTCAGTCACAAAAACTTCACCGTGCTCAATCGGATTCATTGTCCCCGCATCAACATTTATATACGGATCAATTTTAATCGCAGTCACTGAAAATCCTTTGCTTTGTAAAACTTTTCCGATTGAAGAGGTCGCGATTCCTTTTCCGACCCCCGACATCACTCCGCCGACAATGAAAATGTATTTTGTTTTTGGCATAAAGAATAATTTTAAAGTTTTGTTAAACCTCCTCCTGTTCCTTGACAAACATTATTTACGCATTCACACCCTGTAGGATTATCATCGCAAAGATATACCGCGGGACAAGCGATACTACCCTCGCAATCCAATCTTAATTTCTGGCTCCAATCTCCCAGATATTTTTTGTTTATACAAGTCACTCCTCCGCCCATACTGCAGCCACAACAGCCGGAATTAACAAGAGCACAATCATTATCATCGCCGCACTTAATCAATTCATCTTCATCTGGAAGAACAACATTTTCCTTTTTCTCACAAACCTCCTGACATTCTTCTAAACTATTAAACGGTGTTTCAAATGAACAGCCGTCAACTGCTTTCGTAACACATTTTTCCGTAACTGAATCATATTCATATCCAAACAATATTACCGCGCAATCTATATCATTAACACCGCTAAGATCTTTCACTTTCTCACTACACCTTGGGTCAAGCGCTGATTTTTCTTTAATCGTGAATTCGTTAGAGTAGATTGTTTTCCAATTTTCAGAAGGAGCAAGAATTCGTTGTTTATAATTTTCAGATACACAATTATATTCTTCACCTTTGTATTTAATTGTATAACTATCTCCACCACAAGATACTAAGTGTATATCTACCACTGCCTCGCCAACAGCCCATGCGTTTTTCATAGTACAAGAGCAAACGAAACAAGCATCACACATAGCACACCCTTTATTGTCACCTTTAACCCACTTTCCATTTAACAATAACTCTTCTAATCCATCTGGAAGCTTTTTGCTTTCACATATTATCTTGCTAATTTCTTTTGTTTCTATTATTTTCTGTTCTTGATATCGAAAAGCGATTCTGTATTTTTCCAGTCCCAATCTGGAAGCTGTCCAATTAAAATTATATTCCGAATTTGGTTTTAATTTATCTTCTCCATCCCATCTACAAGATTTTGACGACGCATTTATCCATTCCTTGTTTTTATTAGAAAAACCTTGCAAACTACATCCCATGCCTTGTAAATGTTTTATTGGATTATTTGAACCATTCTTTACCGTTATCTTCACCGCCTCCCCTCGCTCATACTCCGTTTTGTCTGTTGTAATAGTTACTTCTTTTACTTGTTTAATTATTTCTATTGATTCAACTTCAACTTGTGTCGCGTGAAAAGGGGCAAGACACTGCTCTGGTTGCTCAGAAGAACCACAGGGCTGACCGCCCTTAGAAACTTTACCAATTATATTTACAGTTGCCCCCTCAATCATGTTCGGAATCTTACTTTTCGGCCAGATTAAAAATACTCCGCCAGCCCATGTATATTTTGCTTCCCTGTTCTCCAAATTAGTTAAAATCGGTATTGGTCCTTTTGGAATATACTCCAATGTTCCCGTAATATTTACTTTTTTGCCGTCACAGTCTTCTAAAATATTATCAGTACAAAATTCTTTCTCTGGAATTTGCTTTACTATTTTATTATTTCCTCCATTTTTATAATAATCTCCAATCAAATATCCCCCGCTAATAATTATCGTTCCGATTCCCGCGAAAATAACCACAGCCAAAAGAGTTTTTACTATCATAATTGACAAAGGTTCTTTTTTCATTTTCTTAAAAAAATAAAATATGCTTTTGATAATTCAAAAAATTATACTAAAAATATTATTTATTGCGATAAACTGGATTCCCGACTACTCAGGAATGACAGCAAAAAATAGAGCTAAAAGCTCCATTTTTTACTTCTCGCTTTCCACTACAACTCCAATTCTCACTTCAAGCCCGTGATCAAGATTTATTACCACTTCATAATCGCCTATTTCTTTAATTGGCTCACCTATAACAATTTTGTCTTTATTAATATCAAATCCTTTATCGCCAAGCAATTCAGAAATTTCTTTCGCTTTGATAGCAGCATAAAGCTTTCCAGAATCATCAGCTTTCGATTTGATTGTCACAGACATACTTTCAAGCTTGCCAGATAATTCTTCCGCTATTTTCAATCCTTCTTCAGCCTGCTTTTCTTTTTCAAGCTTCATTTTTTCCGATTGCTTTATTATGTCCTTAGTCGCGATTGCCACATATCCCCCTGGAATTAGAAAATTCCTGGCATAGCCATCAGCGATTTCTTTAATGTCGCCAGCACATCCTAAATTTTGCACATCTTTTGTAAGTATTACTTTCATAACCTTTATTTCTTAGTAATTTAATTAATCGTAATTTCATCTCACAAAACGAGACAGCCCTCCAGCCTTTCAAGGCTTAAGTAAAAATGGGAAGATATTTTTACTTAAACCTTTAATAATTTTACACCAAAATTTCAAATTTATCAAATTTTTCTTCATATTCAGACCATTTCACTTTTACTTCGCTAACAACTGCGTTATCTGGTCCATTATAACACCATTTTATAAATTCTTTCAAATTATTTTCTTCTCCCTCTGCTAAAATTTCAACTTTGCTATCAGACATATTTCTGACATAACCAGTTAGATCAAGCTCCTCGGCTTTACTTTTGGAATTTACTCTATATAAAACACCCTGAACGCTTCCGGAAATTAATAAATGGATTCTCTTTCTCATATATAATTATTTTAACATGATAACATTTCAATGTTCAGACATTTTTAAATGTTAGTATGTTAGTATGTTAAAATGTCTAGCGCCTTCTCCAACTGCGGATCTTTATTATTTTCATAATCTTCCAATGTTATTTCCACTTCATAGTCCGGTTTGATCCCGTCCTTATTTATATCAAGTCCGCTTGGAGTCAGCCACTTAGCAACTGTAATCTTTAAAGCAGATCCGTCCTTTAAATTTTGCATTTCCTGAACCAATCCTTTTCCAAAAGTTGTCTTGCCGACTAGTTTTGCGCCATTATTATCTTTTAGCGCTCCAGCAAAAATTTCAGACGCGCTTGCGCTTCCTTCGTTTATCAAAACTACAATTGGAATACTATTAAATTTATTATTTCCACTTGCCTTGTAAACTTCTTTTTTATTTCCAAAATCCTCAACAAATATTATATCTCCATTATCCAAAAATCTGCTGGCTATGTCTTCTAAAGTGCTGACATAACCGCCTGGGTTATTTCTCAAATCAATAATTATCCCTTTTGGATCATTAACGATTATATCATCTATCTGACTATCAAACTCATCAATGGTTTCTTCTTTAAATTGGCTTATTCTTATATAAGCAATATTTTTGTTCTTGATCTCCCATTCAACAGTTTCTATCTTAATAATATCACGAACAATCTCAATCTCTTTTAGTTCATCAAGCTCATCTCTCCCTATGGTAAGCTTCACCATAGTTCCTTTTTCTCCCCTGATAGTGCTTACAGCTTCATCTATATTCATCCCTATAATTTCTGTTTCATCAACTTTTAAAATTTTATCTCCAGAAAGAAGCCCTGCTTTTTCTGCCGGACTTCCCTTGAGCGGCGCAATAACAGTTAAAAATTTATCCCTAAACCCAATTTCCGCGCCAATACCGCTAAAACTTCCTTTCATATCTTGCTCGAACATTATCTTATCCTGTGGAGATAGAAAAACCGTATATGGATCTCCCAACGAATCTACCATTCCTGAAACAGCTCCAAATACCATTTTTTCATAATCTAAGTCTTCAAGCGTATATTTGTCCTCGATCATTCTCCATGCCTCCCAAAAAACGCTAAAATCAGCTCGCTTCTCTATTTCATTTTCATCTTCTTCGTCTAAAATATTCCAGAAATCAAGACCGGCCTTATTTTGATCGTTTTGGACTCCAATGTTTATCAATCCTTTTATATTGTTCTTATCATTGAGAGAATCAATAAAATCATTCACGGCAAAACCAGCGCTAAAACTGGTAGCAATAATCAAAAATACGAGTATTATTTTTTTTGATGATTTGTTCATAGATATAAAAGAAATTTATAGTAATTGTTTGTAATTAATAGTAATTAAATTCTCATTGTTGTTTATAAATATTTTTTATTGTCAAATTGCTAAACTGTCAAATTGCTAAAGACAAGAAAAACGCATGACAATTTGACAGTTTGGCAATTTGACAATATGTCGATTCTCGTCTTTATTATCTGCTAAATTAAAATCTAAGATATATCAGTTTCATACTGAGATTAACCACAACTATCAATTAAACATATCCTCGCAAGCTTCGTGTATCTGATCAAAATTTCCTCCTTCCGGCAAAAGTATATAAGAACCGTTTAAATCTCTTGACGCGTAAAGAAGACCGCCTTTACTAGTATCGAAAACTTTTCTTCGTACATCAGTAGTGTTTATTTTTTTCATTACAATCATTAGCTCTTTAATTTCCCATAATTCAGCGTTAGTCTTAACATGATTTCCTAAAGAATTTAGAATTGAAATTATCTTTATTGGGTTAGATATAACTCCCAAGCTGAAAGCTTTTTCTTTAATAGCAATCAATAACTGTTGCTGGCGTTTTGCTCTGTCAAAATCACTAGTGCTAAATCTGGCTCTTGCAAAAAGCAGAGCTGTATCTCCATCAATAGTTTGGCTTCCGGCTGGAAGTTCAATCACCCCTTCTTCAAATTGATTTGTTTCTGAAAATGGCCTAGCTAGTGTTATCTTAATTCCACCCAATATATCTATTATTTCCTTAAAAGCCTTAAAATCAACACTAGTTATATAATGAATGTCTAAACCCGTCACATCTGAAACCGATTTTTTGCTGTATTTCAAGCCATTTTGCCAACCACCATCTTTTATCCCATCAACATACACCTCATTAATTTTATTTTTATAATCATGATAAGGAATATCGACATAAAGATCTCGCGGGATTGAAATTAAAGCAGTTTTTCCTGTTTTTGGCTCTATACTAACAACCATAATCGTATCCGTCAAAAGACCCCCATTGGGATCATCAGAACCCCTAATTCCAAGTATTAAAACATTTAATCTGTCTAATTCATTATTTTTGAGCTTATCAATTACAGAAATCTCTTCTTCTATCGGCAAAATCTGAAAAAAATTATCTCCAAAAGGAAGTATTTTGATAAAACTTTTTATAATAGAATTTTGTTCGCCTGTGATTTTATCAAAAGTAGAGCTTGTTTTGTAAACCATATATCCGCCCAAAAGAAATATAAAAATAACAAAACCAATAATAATTTTCTTGAGCGGCGCCCTTCTACGTCTTTTCTTTTGCACTACTTTCAAATCAGAACTGTCATCTTTTTGGTTGATGATTCTATTAATATCAAATTGTTTCTCTGGAGGATAATATACCATTAAAATTGAATTATAATTACATTAATTTTATACACCTTATTTTCTCATTTTTTTGATGATATGTAAAGAAGAAGTGTAACGCACAACGTGTAACTTGTAACGCAACTTCTTAATTGCAATAAATATTATATATTACAGGCCATACGTTATGCGTTATGCGTTATGCGTTATGCGATCAATCGAATACAACATCCCAATCATAATTACAACCACTATCAGAACTTTGTCGTTAAAAATTACAACATCAAAAAGTCCGTAGGCGCAAATCCATACAAAATAAACAAAAAAAGATCCAACGAACACTTTTAGATATTTATTTTTTAATTTGAAAAATAAATTACGGGCGGTTTTTAAAACCTCTGTTAGAATAAGCAGAAACGCTATCAATCCAAAAACACCAATTTCAGAAGCGATATCAAAATAAGTGCTGTGCGCAGAAGATCCCATTTTAGAGGTGGAGATATTTTCCTCTAAAACTGTTGGAAAATTTCCAAAACCAATTCCAAAAAATGGATGTTCGCCGATCGAAATTGCTGTCTCCCGCCAAATTTGCAAACGCCCTTTATTTGACATCTCTGAAAAATCAGAGATTGAAAAAGCTCTTTCGAACATGGAAAGCTTTTCTCTTTCCTCGTCACTTAATTGAATATTACTTCGATAGAGCTGGATTTCCTGATTTATTCTTAAAATTGAACTGGAAACAGGCATCAGAATGAAAAACAGTAAAACAGAACAAATTATTATTTTCGAAAAATAGTTATTAGAGCAATGATCAAAGTTTTTAAAAAACGCTATTTGTTTAATTAAATTCCTGTTTTTTATCTTTTTAATAAACCATTTAAAAGATGGACAGGAAATCAAGCGCGCCCGCAAATTTAATTTACAAAGATCTTTAAATTCAGTATTTTGCGAATACGCAAATAAATAAATTGCTGCCATCAGCGCGAAAATTGATCCCACCCATGCCCCTCGCGATCCGGAAAAAAATACAGCTAAAAGAAAAAATATCAGCGCTAGAGAGTGGAGTTCAGGTTTTAACCTGTAAATAAATTTAAATTGCTTAAACCAAGGTTTATTACACTCTAAAGAGCGAGCTCCAGTTCTTGAATAATTCGGTAAATAAATCAAAGACAAAACTGCTGGTATTGAAATTATAACAAGCATCGCGAATGAGTGTGAATCAGGCATTAAAGAAAACATCCTTAGAGTTGCCGGCAGAATCTCATAATAAGAGAACCATGTATTGCTGTAGCTTAATAAATTACTTAAATTTTGGCCATACAGAGCCGTAATTATATTTTGCGCCCAGAACTGCCAAAAACTAAAAAGAGAAATAAAGAAAGTCAAAATAAATTGAAGATAACCGATAGAAACTAACAAACCTGTTGAGTAAAAAATAAATTTTATTATTTCTTTAAAATCATTTTTATTTTTCACGCTAAAAATCACGACTGGAAAAAGCAAAAAAATATTCAGCAAAAATAATATCTTCTTAACTCCCGCTCCGACATCTTGAGCTGAGATTAAAGAAATAGCAGCGATGATGAAAAATAGCGTGATTAACAAAAATAATTTATAATAATTGTCATTCTGAACTTGTTTCAGAATCTTTTGTATATTGCCACTATTTCTACCCATTCTCTTTATACCTTGTCTTACGAATTGAAAACTGAATAAACCTTTACTGTTAATAGATTCTGATCCCGAATTACTCGGGACAGAATGACAGATTTTCAAAACCAACACTAAGATCAAAACTCTCCAGATACTCATTGAATCAGAAAGTGTATTCGCCGGCAAGGCGACAAAAAGA
>JAGLXN010000049.1 GCA_023132875.1 Candidatus Parcubacteria bacterium | reverse complement strand
ATACTGAAATATATGACGTGATTGCTGCATTATAGGTGTTTTTTGCACCATATGAACTGATAGTAGTTCCTGAAACTACTCCTACTACAGCAATACCATGCCCACCAGCTGTGGTATCTTTGAAAGATACAACAAAGTGTGTACTATCTAATGCTGCAACAGAATTATACGATGCAAACAAATTATTATACTTACTTTTTGCACCATATGAACTGATGGTGGTTCCAGAAACTACTCCAACTCTAGCGGTTCCTGCCAAGGAACTTAATCCATCTGAAAATACTACAACAAAATGCGTACTGTCTAATGCTGCAACTGAACAATCTATAATACCTCCTGGGTTAAATATACTTTCTGCACCATATGAACTGATAGTAGTTCCTGAAATAACTCCTATAATAGCAGTTCCATGATTTGCATTATCAATATCTCGATATGCTACTACAAAGTGAGTACTGTCGAGGGCGGCGACAGAGATATCATCGGTATTTGCTGGATTAAACACATTTTCAGCACCATAAGTAATCGTAGCATCGGTATATATTGGATATATAGCAGATTTTAACAATGCAATAGGAATTCGCTTTATCAGCACATCATTTTTAATCTCTCCGAATGTACCACTTATAACCTCAACATCCGGATTCTCTGGTGATGAATCCCACGCCTTAACCTGCTGGATAAAACTGTTTTTACCAAAAGAAATGGGTTTAATAATTTTTCCTTCTGGAAAATCAAAGTCCCCGCTAATGTCAAAAGAAATTTCTAAATATTCAACCTCTTCTGGAATTTCTCCGAGCGCTTCTAGAGATTCAATTTCAATAATCTTCTGCCATTTATAATTATCCTGTATAATTTTAGTATTAATTCCCTCCCCAAGAGTGTTGCTGTAATTTATGGACAATTCCTCAATTTCTCCAACTGAATCATTAGTTCCTGTTTTAATAATCTCGCCATTGTTCCAACCTATCTCCCTGTGCGCGAAACTAAGTTTTTTATCGTTTTCAATATAACTCCACGGTTCGCTATCGCTTGCTTTTTCTTTCAATAAAGAACTGAAATGTATTCCTGTGAGTTTCCATTTTTTATTGTCTGTCATTTCAGTTTTAGCTGGACGCATTTCGTTAAGAATCTGTTGTTCAATCGCTGTTTTATCCATTCCCTTAAAAGTCTCTTGACCCACTTCTTCAGCTTGCGCTTTTGCTTTATGCTGCGTCCCTATGACTTCTGAATCTGCCACGACTGATGCTGAATTCGCCAGCACTACACCTGCTTTTTCAGCTTCTATCTCTGACAAATTAAAAAATAGTAAAAGAGCGATCAATAAAACCGAAACTAACTTGTTCCACGTTTTTTTATTTACCCGCCGTGACTTTCGCGCTGGCAGATCTTGCCTCACATTTTTTTTAATTGGAATAATGTCTTGGATGAGCATAAATTCAGAATAGATATTAGATAAAAATATAAGAAACACCATTTAAAAATGGCGTTTAAAAAAAGTAGATAAACTAAAACACAGAGAGTATAAATTATTATCCTTACTTCTTTTTTTCATATTCAACACTTTATAAATTTTTCGCGAGATTATTGCTTGTTTAATATAATTATAGTAAACTTTTTTAAATAAAACAAGTAATATTTCTATATTTTATTTTTTGCTCAAGAACTTTAAATATAAATTAGATGAGAAAGAAATAGAAAGAAACAAAAAGTTCAGGTCAGAGATCTGAACCAACAATAGCGCGCATCAACCAAAAATACTAAATACCGCATACCAAATACCGACTTACTCCACCGTCACACTCTTCGCCAAATTTCTTGGTTTATCAATATCGCATCCCAATTCCATTCCCATATAAGCAGAAAAAAGATGGAGAGGAACAGCTGATAGGATCGGGGTAAGCATTTCAAGGGTTTTTGGAATATAAATTACATCATCCGCTATGTTTTTTATATTTTCATCTCCCTCCGTAGCAATAGCAATAATTTTTCCATTTCTAGCTTTTATTTCTTCCATATTGCTCCAATTTTTTTCATAAACACTGTCATTTGGAACGATAAAAACAGAAGGGAAATTTTCATTAATCATTGCGATCGGACCATGCTTCATTTCTCCGCTTGAATAACCTTCGGCATGAACATAATAAGCGACCTCTTTCAGTTTTAAGGCTCCTTCTTCCGCGATTGGATAATTATATTTTCTGCCAAGGAAAAGAAAATTTTTATACTTTGAATATTTTTTAGCTAAGCCTTTAATTTGCTTATCATTTTTCAGTACTTTTTCAATTAAGCAAGGCATCTTGTCAATTTCTTCGGTAATTCGTTTTCCCATTATCAATGACATTTCTTTTATTCTTCCGAAATAAACGGTTAATAGGGCAAGGACTGTCATTTGAGAAATAAATGCTTTTGTTGAAGCTACGGCAATTTCCGGTCCAACATGATTATAAATTCCTGCTTCAGTTTCCCTGGAAATAGTGCTTCCCACAACATTAACAATACCCAAAGTTAAGGCCCCTTTTCTTCTTGCTTCTTCAAGCGAAGCTAGAGTGTCTGCTGTTTCTCCAGATTGGCTGACAGCTATAACGGCTGTTTTAGAATTTATGATTGGTTTTCTATATCTGAACTCGCTGCCAAGCTCAACTTCTACTGGAATACCGGCATACTCCTCAAGCATATATTCTCCTACCATCGCGGCAAAACTCGCCGTTCCGCAGGCGATTAGAATTATTCTGTTTATATTCCTAAGCTTATTTTGATCAAGAACTTCTAACCCGCCTAATTTAACAAGACCTTCTTCTGGAATTATTCTTCCTCTGGTTGAATTTTTCATAACTTCCGGACTTTCAAATATTTCTTTTAACATAAAGTATTCGTGCCCATTTTTTTGTATTTCAGAAATATCTAAATCCACATTGCAATGATTTCTGTGTATCTCATTGTTTCTCGCAATAGAAATGATTTTATGGCTATTTTCTGTTATAATACCCAATTCATTATCATTGAGATAAATAACCTTATTAGTATATCCTACTACTGCTGATGAATCTGAAGCTATAAAATTTTCATTTTCTCCAATACAAATTACAAGAGGGCTGCTTTTTTTTGCTACTACAATTTTTCCAGGATCATTCTTGGAAATCACAGCCAAAGCATAAGCGCCTTCAATATGTTTTAAGGCGCTTAATAAAGCTTGTTCAAGATTATCTTTGAAGTGGCTCTCTATTAAATGTGCGATTACTTCCGTGTCAGTGTCAGATTTAAATTTATGTCCGGATTTTATTAATCTTTCTTTTAAAATTTTATAATTTTCAATAATACCGTTATGAACGACAAAAATATCTCCTGCGCAATCGCTATGAGGATGAGCATTGTTTTTTGTGGGATAACCATGAGTTGCCCATCTAGTGTGTGATATTCCAAGACAACCATTTAACTGAGTTTTCTTTATTTTTTCTTCTAATGAATTTATTCTACCAACAGATTTTATGCAGTTTAGAGCATTATCTTCGCTTAAAACAGCCATACCGGCAGAATCATATCCTCTGTATTCTAATCTTTTTAAGGCGTCCAATAAAAAATCAGATGCTTGATTTTTTCCTATATAACCCGCTATTCCGCACATAGATTTTTTGTTAGTGGTTTAATAAAAAATATTTAACAGATCGGAAAATTTATTTATGGTAGCATCCGCCTCTTTTGGTTCGTTCTTTCCATATCCATACAAAGCGCCTACCGACAATATGTTATTCTCCTGAGCTGCTTCTATGTCATGTATCCTGTCCCCCACAACAGCAGATTTTGAATTCGGAAATTTGTTGATGATTTTACCAACCAATTCCGTTTTGGTTAAATTATTTTCCCCAACGCATTCTGTATAATCAAAATATTCTTTGATCTTAAGAAAATGAAAAATACTATTAAAATATACGACTTCGCAGTTGCTATATAAAGCAAGATTATAATTTCTATTTTTAAGAGCTTTTAATGTTTCTTTTACGCCAGGAATGATTGTTTCAAATTGCGGAATTGTAGAATCGTATTTATCTGATAGCTCTTTCCATAAATGAGAATGGTCTGGTCCTAAAATGCTTTTATAAAATTGTTCAGACGGTTTTCCTGTGTTATTTATTATTTTATTCTTATTAACCGTAACACTAATGCCAGTTTCAGAAAAAGCCTTTTTAAGAACTTTTAAAATAGCTTTATCTGAAAGACACAACGTTCCATCGAAATCAAAAATTAAAAGTTTTACATCGCTGAACTTAAATTTAGCCATATAGTTCTTATTTTGCTATTAAATATTGTTCCAAATATGATTAAAAATTATTTTCTGCATTTTACTTGTTGCCCCGTCTTCAACTATTATGCCTATTGGCTCGTCGTTCTGCCCGATTGATATAAATGCCGTCTTATTCTCATAAACTATAATATAATTCGGAGCGCTTTCGTTGACATTATTCAGCCATTTTCGCTCATCTTTACCGCGAAGCTTGCCTCCCTTTCCAATAGCAATAACCTTAACCTTGATATCTTTCTTAATCCTTTCTTCGGAAAAATTTCTGAATGTTTTATATAAATATTCTCTAATTGATTCCGCGCTATAAACAAAATATTCTTTATTTTTTGATTTAGACATTGTAATTAGAACATCTTTCAAAATTTCCTTTGTTTCAGAATATCCTTCGTAATATCTTACGAATGGTCTTTGTGAAATTTTAGAATAAAACGATTGCAGATCAGGAATAATTTTTTTGAGTTCGCTTTTTGTCTTGGCAATTTTATTTTCCCTTTCTTGTAAAATATCAATTATTTTTGCAGGATCTTCGGGAGTAAAATATTTATGACTCCTTTTTTCGTAATAACTAACTAATCCCATTTTTACTAATTTTCTTAAAATATCATAATTTGTGCCGCGATTAATATTTGCTCTTTGCGCGATTTTTCTTACTGGCGAGGGACCTAGATTTAAAAGAGCAAGATAAACATTGATCTCTTTTTCTTTTAAGCCAAATTTCTGAAGAGCTTTTTCAATCATAAATTGCAAGTAAATTATTTGTTATAGGCCGTAAGTCTATACAATAATTTTAACATTTTTTTTTCATATGTCAACAATTTTCTACAAATATATTAAACAAATAAAATAATAGCTTATCTAAGCTATTATCTGTCAAATAAAATCCTACAATTAAAGATTATCCACAACCGCTCAAAAAATATTTTTGCAATGGTTTTTTTAAAAGAAAGCCGTAAAAATAATCCCTACTCCCACTCTTTAATTTCCAACCCCTTCTTAGCCGCGTTTCTTTGCGCTGCCTGCTTGCTAATACCCTCTCCTTCGGCGACTTTTTCCTCGCCTAAAAATATACCAATTAAAAAATGTTTATCATGATCGGGCCCCCACTCTTTTATAACTTTATAAATAGGAGTTATACCAACTTTTTCTTGGGCTTCTTCTTGAAATTTGCTTTTAGCGTCCTGATAGAGCTTGTCGCTTAAAATATCATCCATCTTGCATAAAAAATAATTCTCAATAAATTTTTTTGATTTATTATATCCTTGATCGAGATAAATCGCGCCGATTACAGCCTCAAGCGCGTTGGCAATTATATATTGTCTGGCTCGTCCAGTATCTTTTGATTCTCCCTTACTCATAAGCAGATATTCTTCGAGTCCGATCTCGGCAGAAATTATTGCAAGCATTTTTCGATTCACTAAAGCTGCTCGAAAATTTGTCAACTCTCCTTCCGGATTAGAAAAATTATTATAAAGAAATTCCGTTGTAATAAGTTCTAATACCGCGTCTCCTAAAAATTCAAGTCTTTCATTGTGATCAAGCTCAAAATCTTTATGCTCATTTAAATAAGAACGATGAACTAATGATTGTCTTAAGAGATTCTTATCTTTAAATTTAATTCCGATTTTTTTTTCTAAACTTGCTATATCTTTCATAATCAATAAATGTTAACATATTAATATGTTAACATTTAAACAAAATCACATATTAACACAACTTCTTAGTTATGTTTATATGTTAAAATGTTTAAATGTTATATTTCTTTTTTGTTTTTTTCTTCAATTTCTTTATATAAACTTCCCAAAACTCCATTGACAAATTTTCCGCTTGAATTTCCTCCAAATGATTTTGCAAGTTCAATCGCCTCGTTTATCGCAACTTTTGGAGGAACGTCATTCCGCTTACTGAATACTAATTCATAAATTCCAATGCGAAGAATATTTCTATCTACAATTGTCACTTGGTTGATTGGCCACTCTGGAGCCAATCTTTGTATTGTAGAATCTATGTTTTTGAGATGTTTAAAGACACCATTTATTGTATCTGATATAAAATTATCCTTCTCTATTCCAATACCGTATTCTTTTATATTATTTTGAACCATACGATCAAGTTCTTTTTTGCTGAATTTATTTCTCTTTTTAATATCATCAACAATAGAGCTTTGAAAATCCCATTCATATAAACTTTGCATTGTAATTGATCTGGACAAATGTCTGTTGGACATGGTAATAAATTGTTAAATTGTTAAATTGTCATATTATTGCATTGCTATATACCATAATAATAAGTGTGACAATTTAGCAATTTGACAATTCGACAATCAAGACTAGTAAAATAAGAATTTTAGGATTTATCAATTTTTTCTCTTTTACTTTCTTTTTCCTCAATCTTCTTTTTCTTCTTTTCTATTTTTACGCGCTTTTTTCTTGGAAGTTTTTTAAGAACATTAATTACCTCTTTTTTCTTATAGTAACCACAGCTTGCGCAAGCATGGTGCGGTTTTACTGGCTTGCCGCATTTCTCGCACTTTATTAAAGTAACTTTCTTCAATGCGTGATGAGATCTGCGCTGGTTCCTTGCTGCTTTTGTTGTTTTCTTTTTTGGATGTGGCATAATCTTAGTTATAAAGTTATAAAGTTATAAAGTTCTCTATGTAATTATTTTACATTAATTTAATTCATTTTGCAAGCGTTGATAGTGAATCTTGAATTAAGAGTTATGCTTAATTTAAAGCATGGGAATTTCAATCCAACATTTCAGGAGTTCGACTTCGAAGCTTCGGAGTCGAACTCCTGAAATGTGTGAAGCATAATTTAATCAATCACATCGTTATTCTTTCTAAAAATTTTTGAAAACAATTTGGCGATAGGCTTAAAAGACCTTCTGTGTATTTTGCAAGGTCCCATTTTTTTAATCATTTCCATGTGAAGTTTTGTTCCATATCCCTTATGCACCGCGAATCCGTACCCCGGATATTGTTTATCAAAATCCATTAAAATTCTGTCTCTAGTCACCTTGGCAATAATTGAAGCCGCACTTACTGAAAAAATAAATTGATCAGCTTTGGGAATTGCAATTTGACTTGCGGGAAAATTTTCAATTGTGTTTATTCCGTCAACTAATATAAAATCCGGACTATTCTTTAGGCTTTCTACCGCTTTACGCATAGCAAGCTTGGTTGCTTCTAATATATTTATTTTATCAATAACTTCTTCTGAAACATCACTTACTGCCCAATCCTGAGATTGTTCAATTATTAATTCATAAAAATACTCCCGTTTTTTCAAAGATAAGGTTTTAGAATCCCGAACTCCTTCTTTGATTAACTTGTTTGTAATTTTGCTATTTGAAAAAACAACTGCTGCTGCCACTACGGGACCAGCCAATGGACCGCGGCCAGCTTCATCAACTCCCGCGATATATTTATATCCTTTTTTAAATAATTTTTCCTCTCTTGAAAAATCTGGAATTATCATTTTACCCCTTTCTAGGCCTTCCTTTTTTGAATAAATAAATTTTTTTGTGATATTTTACCTAATTTTAGTTTTTTAAACGGCATAGATTTTACATTAAACATAGCTATGTTATTATAGTTTTAAATATTTTTTTGTCAACCACAATATTTCTAAGTTACTATATTAATTTAATTCCATACGCAATAAGAAAATAACATTCATAATAATTATGCATTTTATGGGTGCTAAGCACCTACAAAATAAATTTTAATTTATGGCAAACGCGTAATTTCTAAACTATTAAAAAAATTGCAATTTATCAGCTATGAATATATAATAAAACAAATAACTTTAAATTACAAAACTCTTATTAATTCGTTTGCTTAGCGTGAATATTAGTTCAATTAGTGTTTATTATAAGAAACACTAATAAAACTCCTGTCTGCCGACAGGCAGGAATATTTACACGAAGATAACTAAAAATAGAATTTCGTAGTCCAAGGTAATAAACAATAAAACAAAAACATGAAAGATGATAAAAAATTTTCACTTGAAAAATATCAAGAATATTGGGATATAATTGACCGCGCCCTAAATGAAGGTACAAATTCCGGATATAAAATTGCAATTATAGAAACTGAAAAAATTTTACTAATGGTTATAAACGACAAAAAAATTCCTGGAAAAAATACGCCTGAAAAAATAAAAAATATAGAAATATTGCTTGAAAATATAGACAAACTAAATTATTCTCGCGCAATATGCGAAAAACTTATAAAAGAACCGGGATTCTCTGTTTCTGCGGATGAAACAAGAGAAATCGTCGCTGGATATTATAAAGCTATTTCTGATATTGTTAAAATGGAATCCAAAGATATTCTCTTTAAGGAAAAAGTAAACTTTTTTCTGCAAAGATATTTCAATCAATTTCCGCAAAAGACAAAAAAGGGGCTTGTTCTGGCCTTCTTATTCTTTTTTGCAATTTTTCTTTCAGCTGAAACGGTAACTGGGCAATTTATTTCAGAAATAATTTACAATTTTTCGCGGTTTATTTTTTATAAACTTGTTCCGATAATATTGGCAATCGCCGCCGCCGGAGCTGTGATAGTGGGAGGGTTGTATTGGTGGAAGAATAAGAAAGAATAAGATTAGGAGGTTGAAATATTTTGTAGTATTATTTTTTTATAAGACAATTTGTTGTTTGTTATTTATTTATTAAATTTTGTAATTTTTAATTTTGTAAATAATTTCTTAATTTTTAATTTTTAAATACATCCGTCATTGCAAGGGAGTCGTAGCGGTCGAAGTTCATACATATGGCAAATTCTCCAAATGCGAACAATTACGAGTCTATATATATCAAATCATATATTACAACTCCGCGAACCTAATAACGGGATTGCCACGTCGGCATTTCTCTCACTTCGTTCGTTTAGCCTTCTCGCAATGACATGTAAGTTTAAAAATTATAAAATTTAAGCATTATTTAAAAATTGTAAAATTATAAAATTAAAAATTTTAAAACAATATGAAATTTACCCACTTACATACTCATAGCCATTATAGTTTATTAGATGGTTTGGCAAAAATTGACGATCTCGTTGCTCGCGCGGGAGAGCTTGGCATGGATTCGCTGGCTCTTACCGATCATGGTGTTATGTATGGCGCGATTGAATTTTATCAGAAAGCGAAAGCGAAAAATATCAAGCCGATTATCGGAGTTGAGGCTTATGTCGCGGTAAATTCAAGGCATAGCAAAAACGCGGGCGTGGATGACAAGAGAAATCATTTAATTCTGCTTGCTAAAAACGAAACTGGCTATAAAAATTTGATTAAACTTACAACCCTGGCGCATCTTGAGGGGTTTTATTATAAGCCGAGAATAGATAAAGAAATTTTAAAGAAGTATTCTGATGGGATTATCGCAAGTTCGGCCTGTATAGCAGGAGAAGTTCCAAGAGCAATTTTATCCGGCGATTTAAAAAAGGCTGAAAATATAATTGGGGAATTTCAGGAAATATTCGGCAAAGAAAATTTTTATTTGGAACTCCAGCACCATCCCAGTTTTAAAGAGCAGGAAGAAGTCAATAAGGCTTTAATCGGCTTATCTAAAAAAACGGGCGCTTCCCTTATTGCCGCGAACGATGTTCATTATATCAATAAGGAGGACGATAAGGCTCAGGATATTTTAATGTGCATTCAAATGAACAGAACTGTTGATGAAAAAAATAGATTGTCTATGATCGGCGACGATTATTCTCTAAAAAGCCAAGAAACAATGATTGAACATTTCAAGCATATTCCGGAAGCTATAGATAATACGCAGAAGATAGTTTCCGAATGTAATTTAGAATTAGAGCTTGGAAAAATTCTGCTTCCTCATTATAAAGTTCCCGATAATTTTTCACCTGACGAATATCTTAAAAAATTGTGTAGAGGCGGAATTGAAAAAAGATACGGCAAGCCAAATGAAGAAATTGAAAAAAGACTGAGGTTTGAATTGGATATTATAAAAAATATGGGTTTTGCCTCATACTTTCTTATTGTCCAGGATTTTGTTAACTGGTCAAAGAGCCGGGGAATTGTTGTTGGTCCGGGAAGAGGTTCCGCCGCGGGGTCAATAGTTTCGTATTTAATTGGAATCACTGATATAGATCCGTTAAAATATGATCTTCTGTTTGAAAGATTTTTAAATCCCGACAGAATCAGCATGCCTGATATTGACTTGGATTTCGCGGATAACAGAAGAGACGAGGTTTTAAAATATGTATCTGAAAAATACGGCAAAGATCATGTCGCGCAAATTATAACTTTTGGAACAATGGCGGCTCGCGCGGCGATAAGAGATACTGGCAGAGCGCTCGGTCTTCCATATACATTTTGCGACAAGGTGGCAAAAGCGATCCCAATGTTCACAAAGCTTCCAGACGCTTTAGCTAATGTCAAAGAATTGAAAGATTTATATAACAGCGATTTATCGGCTAAAAACTTAATTGATAACGCGCTCAAACTTGAAGGCGTTGCCAGGCACAGTTCTACTCATGCCTGCGGAGTCGTTATTAGTAAAAATACTTTGAATTATTACACTCCTTGCCAATATCCGCCACAAAATACATCCGGCATTGTTACACAATATGAAATGCATAATATAGAAGATTTAGGATTGCTAAAAATGGATTTTTTGGGATTGAAAAACTTAACGATTATTGAAAACGCGCTTAAAATTATTTCAAAAACAAAAGAAAATAAAATAGATTTAGCTAAAATTCCTCTTGACGATGAAAAAACTTTAAAATTATTTCAGGAAGGAAAGACAACCGGCGTTTTTCAATTTGAGTCTAGCGGAATGAAAAGATATTTAAAAAAATTAAAACCGACTGATTTTGAAGATGTAGTCGCGATGGTCGCTCTCTATCGTCCCGGTCCGTTAAACTCTGGAATGGTGGATGAATTTATAGACCGAAAACACGGTAAAAAGAAAATTGTTTACAAGCATCCGATTATGGAAAACGCGTTGAAAAATACCTACGGCGTGATTGTTTACCAAGAGCAGGTAATGCAACTATCTAAAGATATGGCAAGTTTTACCGGCGGACAGGCCGATACTTTACGGAAAGCGATGGGCAAGAAAATCGCCGAATTGATGGCGAAAATGAAAGAAGAATTTATTGAAGGATGTTTGAAGAATAAACTAGACAAAAAACTTGCCGAAGAAACTTTTTCTGATATGGAAAAATTCGCCGAGTATGGCTTTAACAGAAGTCATGCCGTATGTTACGCGCTGATCGGCTATCAAACCGCATATTTGAAAGCGCGTTATCCCGCGGAATTTATGGCGTCTTTGCTTACCGCTGATAGGGAAAATATAGACCGCATTGCGATTGAAGTTGATGAGTGCCGTCAAATGGAAATTGAAGTTTTGCCGCCGGATGTGAATAAAAGTTTTGTAAATTTCGGCGTTATAAATGAAAACGGAAAAGACGAAATCAGATTCGGACTTTCTGCCATAAAAAATGTAGGCCATAATATTGTAGAAACAATAGTTGAAGAAAGAAAGGAGAATGGAACATACGAAAGCATTGAAGATTTTGTTTTGCGGGTTGAATCAAAAGATTTGAATAAAAAATCAATGGAAAGCCTGATAAAAACAGGAGCGTTTGATAGTATGGAAGAAAGAAGCAAGCTTCTCTCAAATATGGAACGAATTCTGAATTTTGCAAAAGAACATCAACAGGCGAAAAATAATGGACAAGTAAGTTTGTTTGGAGATCTAGGGTCTTCTGAAAATGATATTAATAAATTACAGCTTGCCGATACGGATCCGATAGATAAAACGGAAAAAATGGCATGGGAAAAGGAGCTTCTTGGACTTTATGTATCTGATCATCCATTAAAAGATTATTCTTCATATTTAAGAAATAATTTTAAAAGTACAAAAGATTTAACAAAAGAAGAAGTAAATCAAATTGTAAAAGTTGGCGGAATTATTACAAAAATCCAAAAAATAATAACAAAATCAGGAAAAGCAATGGTTTTTGCGATAATTGAGGACTTGACCGGAAAAATTGAAGTTCTTGTTTTCCCAAAACTTCTTGAAAGCAATCAGGAAATTTGGGAGGAAGGAAATATTGTTTCCATTAAAGGAAAGCTAAGCGATAAAGACGGAGTGTTTAAATTGCTGTGCGAGGAAATAAGAAAGATAGATTTAAATGAAGCGAAAAAATATTCTGAGGAGAATGAAATAAAAGAAGATATTTCAGAAAATAATAATCAAGATTATAGACTTCTAGAAAATAACGCTGGAATAATTAAAGATGATGGAGAAAAATATTCAGCAGATAAAAACATTATAGAAATTACTGTTCCTAAAGAAAATTCTAAAGAAATTTTGCAGAAATTATCAGATATTTTAAAATCCGCTCCAACTGGAAACTGTGAAGTTTATATTTCAGTCCCCTCTTCTGATGGGGGTTATCAGAAGATTAAGACAAGTAAAGATATTGAGAATGGGGAGGATGTTGTAGAAAATATTAAAAATATTGTTGGAGATGAAAATTTGAAGCTTAAACCCTTGACATAATTGTGTTTTTGATGTTATATGAGAATATAATAGACAAATCTGCATACGAAATAAACAGGAGGGAAGAATATGAATAATAATGCGAAAGTGGCAATAATATTTGGAAGTATACTATTTTTTGAGGGTATAATTCTAAGAATCTGGAATCCAACAATCATGACGATTCCAGTTTATACTTCTCCGCCCTATATAGACATCATAATCGCATGTCTGTATACAATTTCCTGTTATGTATTTTTAAAGTCTGGCGGGGTCTTCAGCAACAACAGCAAAGCTCAAAACTGTCTTTAATTATTTAGAGACAGTTTATTTTTTTGACAGCATTCCAAAAATCCTCTAAACTATATTTAGAAGTGATTGGAGCGGCTACCAACCGTTCTTGGAACTAATTGTCATTCTGAATTTATTTCAGAATCTATTATGTATTAGGATTTGTCTTTGATTTATGGTTAAAACAAAATGTAACAGACAACAGATTCTGAAATAAATTCAGAATGACAAATAACCCAATTCTGAGTAATCAGGACTAAACTTCTAAACAATTTGAAAGTTGCCTTTTAATATTTTATGTTATCCTAAACTTACAGTGTCATCCTGAGCTTGTCGAAGGATAATATGGTTAGACAAGCTCATCATGACGAATATTTAAAGGAATTTGGGTGGAACCGCCTAAATAGCTTAAAACTGATAACTAATAACTAATAACATTTTAAAAATTTGTTATAAGTTATAGGTTACAAGTTATAAGTTAGTTTTGGTCCCAAAGCGCAAGTATTCTTGGGCTTTTTTATTAAGAAAAATTCTGTCATTGTGAGGAGGCTGAACGAGCCCCGTTATTCAACGGGATAAACTCCGCGAACGAGAAGGCGACGAAGCAATCCTGTAATTAAATTCATTGTGCATAGTTACGGGATTGCTTCGTCGTTCAATTATCCTTCGGATAATTTCACTCCTCGTAATGACAGTCATAATTCTTTATTCATAATTCATAATTCTAAAAACCATGAACAAACAACAATTAGAAATCAAGCGCCACTCGCTGGCGCATGTTTTAGCAACTGCTGTTCTGGAAATGTTTCCGGAGGCGAAATTTGGCGTGGGACCGAATATTGAAAATGGGTTTTATTATGACTTTGATCTGCCAAGAACTTTGATTCCTGAAGATCTGCCAATTTTGGAAAAGAAAATGAAAGAAGTGATCAAAAAGAATTTCCCGTTTGAAAAACAGGTTGTAAAACACAGTAAAGCTGTTGAACTTTATAAAAAAGCCGGGCAAAATTATAAAGTGGAAATTTTAAAAGACGAGGCGAAAGAAAAAGAAGTTTCGCTATATAGAACTGCAGAATTTGTAGATTTATGCAAAGGTCCGCATTTAGATTCTACCGGAGAAATAGATTTTAGAAGTTTCAAGCTCACGAAAATCGCCGGCGCTTATTGGCGAGGGGATGAAAAAAATAAAATGCTCCAGAGAATTTACGGGATTGCCTTTGAAAATAAAAAAGAATTGGCGGAATACCAGGCAAAAATAAAAGAAGCAGAAAAAAGAGACCATCGAAAATTGGGGAAAGAATTGGATTTGTTTATGATTGATCCGCTTGTCGGACAAGGATTAATTTTATGGCAGCCGAAGGGAGCATTGCTTTGGAGAATTATGGAAGACTTTTGGTATGAAGAACATTTGAAAGCCGGCTATGAATTGGTTCGTACACCGCATATCGGAAATAGAAAACTTTGGGAAACTTCCGGGCACTGGGGATTTTATAACGATAGTATGTATCCGCCGCTGGAAGTGGGACAAAGCTTGGAAGACGCGCAAAAAGGCAAGAAAGCGGTAGTTAAGGAGGAATATTTATTGAAACCGATGAATTGTCCGTTTCATGTTGTTATGTATAATTCTAAGCCGCGCAGTTACCGCGAACTACCAATTAGATGGGCGGAAAGCGCCACTGTTTACCGTTACGAAAAATCCGGCGAACTTTCCGGATTGACCAGAGCGCGCGGGTTTACGCAAGATGACGCGCATATAATCTGCACCAAAGAACAAGCGGAGGATGAGCTTAAAAAAGTGCTTGATTTTATTATTTTTGTTTTTAAATCATTTGGATTTAACGATTATAAAGTTTACTTATCAGTTCGTGATTCAAAAATTAAAAAATATGCTGGGTCCGATGAAGGCTGGGATTTTACAGAAAAAGTTTTAGAGAAGGTTGCTAAGGAAAAAAATCTGGACATTGAAAAAGATATTGGCGGAGCGGTATTTTACGGACCTAAGCTGGACTTTAAAATTAAAGATTGTTTAGGCAGAGAATGGCAATGTTCAACTTTGCAATATGACTTCAACTTGCCGGAAAAATTTGATATGAATTATATCAATAAAAAGGGAGAAAAAGAAAGGCCGTTTATGCTTCACCGCGCTTTGTTTGGTTCCTTTGAAAGATTTATCGGCGTTTTGATTGAACATTTTGCCGGCGCTTTTCCTGTCTGGCTCTCCCCTATTCAAGTTAAAATTCTGCCAGTATCTTCAGAAAAGCATATTGATTATGCCCAAAAAATTAACTCTTTGCTTTTAGAAAATGATATTAGATCTGAAATTGATGATAGCAATGAGAGTATTGGTAAAAAAATCCGCGAAGCGGAAAAGCAAAAAATTCCATATATGCTTGTTGTTGGAGACAAAGAAATAGAAAGCTATTCAGTCGCTGTAAGATCTCGCGGTTCAAGAGATATCAAAACTGTAGAAGTTGAGAAATTTATTGAAAGAATTAAAAAAGAGATTGACGAAAAAAAATAATATCAAATATCAAAGTCCAAATACCAATTCAATATCAAATAACTAAATATCAAAAGCACTTTAAGTTTTAATTTGTTCTATATACACTTTCTCACGGCTGTGAGAGAGTGTATATGTTTACAAATCAGTGTTAATTTATGTCCGAAAGTCTGTGTTTATCTGTATGCTATTTATAAATTAGACACAGACAAACACTGACTAAAGGCACAGATAAACACAGATTTTTTAGTATTGACATAAATTAAAAAATAAACTATTCTTTTTATAGAAATAACAAAGGAGGACGACAGATTGCTGAAAAGAAATAGATTAAGAAATCCAAAAAGATTAGAGGATTATGATCTTAGTAGAATAGATGATCTCGTGTTTTACATAGTCGTTAAAACACGAAAAGGGGAAGAGGCATTTAATTCCGTAAAAGTAAAAAGAGATTCTCCAGATAGCCGTCACTTATTAATTGAAGATGGGATAAATAAAAATGGAAAATCAAAATACAGATCTTTTGAAATGAGAACAAGAGTACCTATCTTATTTTCAAAATAGGCACGACCAGTGGTTCTTGATTGAATCACTTTTTTTTGTTATGGTATCTTTATGAAATATTACATCAAAACATACGGTTGTCAGATGAATTATTCCGATTCGGAGAGAATTATGGCAGTTTTAGAAGATACTGGATATAAAAAAACATTGTCCGAAGATGATGCTGATTTGATTATAATTAATGCTTGTTCGGTTAGAAAATCCGCGGTAGATAGAATTGCCGGGAATTTTAAGAAGTATAAAAAATACAAAAAGAAAAATCCTAATTTAAAAATAGTTTTAACGGGATGTGTTTTGGAAAGTGATAAAGAGAGATTTGAGAAGATGTTTGATTTAGTTGTTGATATTAAAGAAATAAAAAAGTTAACAGAAAGAATAAAGAATTGTCATTGCGAGGGAGTCGCAACGACTGAAGCAATCCCGGAACTACAATTCAGTGAGCTAAATAACGGGATTGCCACACTCCCTTCGGTCGCTCGCAATGACAGTAGTTATTTTAATATCAATCCTTATCATCAAAACGAATTCTCCGCCTACGTTCCGATTATGACCGGCTGCAACAATTTCTGTTCGTATTGTGTTGTGCCGTACACGAGAGGAAGAGAATATTCAAGACCAGCGGAAGAAGTTTTAAATGAAGTCGTGAGATTGATTAAGAAAGGTTACAGAGAAATTATATTATTAGGGCAAAATGTTAATTCATATAAATCACAAATTCAAAATCACAAATTACAAATAAATTCCCAGCATAAAACTGGTCCGCCTTGGGCGGAAAAATCACAAATTCAAAATTCAAAACAATTTGACAATTTGACAATAGAACAATTTGACAATAGAACAATTGATTTTCCAAATCTTTTAAAACTAATTGATAATATTCCCGGCAATTTTTGGATTAGATTTTTGACGAGCCATCCGAAAGACATGACGGAAGAGCTTATTAAAACAATAGTGGAATGCGAGAAAGTAACGCCATATATTCACCTTGCTTTGCAATCTGGTAATAATGAGATTTTAAAAAAAATGAACAGGAAATATACGGCGAAACATTTTTTAAATTTAATAAAGTTAATTAAAAAACATCTTCCGGACGCTGCCATTTCTACAGATGTAATTGTCGGTTTTCCTGGTGAAACAGAAAAGCAATTTCAAAACACAATAGAAGTTATGAAAAAAGTAAAATTTGATATGGTCTATATAAATAAATATTCACCTCGTGCCAACACAGCTTCTTATAAAATGAAAGATAATATAAGCTGGAAAGAAAAGAAGAAAAGAGAAAAAAGCTTAACAGAAATTTTAAAAGAGACAGCGTTAGAGAATAATAAAAAATATATCGGGAAAGTTATTGATGTGCTAATTGATAAAGTTGATGATGATTTTATCTATGGAAAGACAAGAAGCTTCAAGAATGTAAAAATAACCGTTGGAATTAAGAATCAGGAATCAGGAATTAAGGAAGGAGAATTTATAGAAGTAAAAATTATTAAAGCTAAATTTTGGAATTTAGAAGGAGAAATAGTCAAATAAAAAAATCCTAAGCGGATGCTCAAGGATTAGAAAGATATTATTTAATATCTCTTTCTTATTCTAATTGAAAGATGTTGTTTTGTCTGTAACTTTTATACTAAATTCATTCTCTTTTGCCAATCTTATTTGATTCTTTAATATTTCACTTAAATATCTTTCAATCGCCCGATTAACTTCCCCCTGATCATTTAAATCAATTCCTAGTCTCTTTAGCATCATCCATACACTACTAAATTCCAATTCAAATTCCAATTTAATTATTTTATTATACATGAAAATTTCCTCTTTTTTCTTTATATTATCAATCACTGAAATCTTTGTCAAATAAAAAAGTGATTAATAAAAATCATTTAATTACAAAATAATTTTTACTAATCACGGATTCGGTTGAAGTGAAACTGATTTTATTCCTATAGAAGAAAGGTTTTCTCCTTTTGGAAGCATTGAAACAACAAAAGATATAAATTCTTTAATTTCTTCAATGTTTGGATTTTCAGTATCTTCGGATTTACCAGCATCTTTGGATATAAACAATTTCTTTATAAGCGCCTCAATTTCTTCCCTTTTTATTTCTTTAGGATTAAACTCAGCTTTAATTATCACTGTTATCATTTCATTTACAGGATTTTCCATTAGTTATTTCCTCCTTTTTTACAATATAACATAAAATTAAAAACAGTCAAAAAAAATCTAAAGGAATTGAAGCGGGAGATTTTACAAAAAACAATTCAAGCGAATGTTTGAGGATTGGAGGAAAAATGATAAAATAAAAAGACAGAAATCAATTGATTTTAACTCTGCCTTTTTTCGCTTGTTGTTTTCTCTCTCTTGCCCTTTTGTTTAGTTCTACCCGAAGTCTCTCTGCTCGTGAATTAGATAAGACAAATCCCAAGCATTTTAAACCGCATCTTGGATCACCTTTAGCACTTTTTTCATCGCCAAATGGGTATATTACCACTCTGTCTTCTTCCGGTCTTTCTGTTATTATTTCAGCCATATAATCACCTATAACCTATTTTAATTAAAAAAATAAAAATGTCAACCCTCGAACCGCTTATCGTCATTCTCGGTCCCACTTCTTCAGGAAAAACTGAAATGGGTTTAAAGTTGGCAAAACAATGTAACGGTGAAATAATTAATGTTGATTCAAGACAGATCTATAAAGAAATGGTAATCGGGACAGGATTACCAATTTTACAAGTTCAAAATTCCCAGCCCAAGGCTGGTCCGCCTCGGACGGAAAAATTCAAAATTCAAAATTCTGTTAAAAATATTCCTCATCACTTATTTCATATCAAAAACCCCAACCAAAAATTCTCTCTTTCTCAATATAAAAAACTGGCCATCAAGACAATAAATAATATTCATAAGCGAGGTAAAATTCCTATTCTTGTCGGCGGGACAGGACTTTATATTAGCGCGATTGTTGATAATCTTGAAATTCCTAAAGCTTCGCCGAATAAAAAGATCAGAGAAAGATTAGAGAAACATACGGAAAAATATTTGTTTAATAAACTTAAAAAGGTAGATCCGAAATCAGCGGGAATTATTGGAGAAAATAATAAGAGAAAATTAATTAGAGCGTTAGAAGTTTGCGAAATTACAGGAAAGCTGTTTTCTACGCAACAAACAAAAGGCAAGCCGTTATTTAATGTTTTACAAATAGGAATTAAAACTGATAGAGAAAAATTATATAAAAAAATAGATTCTCGCGTTGATGAAATGATTAAAAACGGATTAATTAACGAAACAAAAAAACTGTCCAAGAAGTACAGTTCTAATTTACCCGCTATGAGTGGAATCGGGTATTATGAAATCGGCCAATATCTTGAAAATAAAATTGCTTTAGATGACGCTATTCAAAAAATAAAATTCCGCACTCACCAATACGCGCGAAAGCAGATGACTTGGTTTAAAAGAGATGAGAGGATTAAGTGGGTTGAGGATTATAGGGAAGCGAAAAAAATAACAACTGGTTTTTTGAAAAGAATAAAGGTTTTTAATGCCAAATATCAAAATCCAAATATCAAATCAATATCAAATTTCAAATGCCAAAAATTTTGATATTCAATTATTTGACATTGATTTGGAATTTGTTATTTGAAATTTGATATTAAAAAAAATTCTAAAACGCAAAGTTTTCTAATAACAAAATAATCCATTTAAATATAATTTACCCCAGCTTTCTTTTTAATATCTCCCCCACTACCTGCGGATTGGCTTTTCCCTTGCTTTCCTTCATTGTCTGCCCGATTAAAAATTTTAACGCCGCTTCCTTGCCAGATTTATAATCTTCAACCGATCTTTGGTTGTTTTTTATTACCTTATCAACAATTTTTTCTATCTTGCTTTCATCGCTTACTTGTTCCAGTCCCTTTTCATCTAAGATATTTGACGGATCACTGCCAGTTGCGAACATCTCAGCAAGCATTTCCTGCGCTCCGCTGCTGGAAATTTTTCCTTCATCAATTAAAGTGATAAATTCCGCGAAATTCTCTGCCGTTATTTTACAGTCAGGAATTAAAATATTATTTACATAGAACAATCGCTGTAATTCTGTTAAAATATAGTTTGCCGTTAGTTTGCTTAATTTATCTAATTTATCCCCATCAATTTTTTTTGTCTTAATCCAACTAGATAACTCTGAAATTATTTCTTCAAAATAATTTGCCAGCTCCTTGTCTTCCGAAAATATTTTAGCATTCTCTCCCGTTAATTTATATTGATTGACAAATCTATACTTTTTTTGAAGCGGCAATTCAGGAATGCTTTCTTTTATTTTTTTAACATCAAACATTTTTGCTTTTTTTGTAAGATCTAATGGCGGTAAATCCGGTTCTGGAAAATATCGATAGTCATGAGCTTCCTCCTTTTTTCGTTGAGAATAAGTTTGTTGTTTATCCGCGTCCCATCCTCTTGTTTCCTGAACTATTTTTCCGCCATCATCTAAAACTTCTGTTTGTCTTTTTATTTCATATTCAATAGATCTTTCCACTGCCCGAAATGAATTTAGATTTTTTATTTCTACTTTTGTTCCAAATTCTTTCTGCCCTTCCGGTTTCAAGCTAATATTAACCTCGCACCTCATATGTCCTTTTTCCATATCAGCGTCTGAAACTCCAATATATTTAACAATAAGTTGAAACTGTTTGCAAAATTCTTTAGCTTCGGCTGAAGACTTAATTTCTGGCTCAGTAACTAATTCCATAAGAGGAATTCCGGCGCGATTTAGGTCAACAAAAGAATAATCAGCTCCTCTCGGATGAATAAGCTTTCCAGTATCTTCTTCAAGATGTATCCTTGTTATTCTAATTTTCCTATTGTTTACTATAAGATTTCCTTTTTCGCAAAGCGGCTGATCATATTGAGAAATTTGATAGCCTTTCGGCAGATCGGGATAGAAATAGTTTTTTCTGTCAAATTTAGAAAATTCGGCAATTTTACAATCCAAAGCCAAGCCGGTTTTAATAACATATTCTACGGCTTTTTTGTTCGTAACCGGCAATGTTCCAGGGTGTCCCATACAAATTGGACAGATGTTTTTGTTTGGCTCTATTTCATCTGGATTATTCGCGCAGGAGCAAAACATCTTTGAATTAGTTTTCAATTCCACGTGAATTTCCATGCCAATAGTTGGTTCGTATTTCATAAATTTGGTATTATTTCTTATATTTTTATTATAGCACAGAAAATTAATAAAAAAATAGACACTTTTCTACGGCCGTGAGAAAGTGTCTATTTTTATAATAAGCATACGCAAAGCTTAATTTATCAATAACCTCTTTTCGAACGGCCGTTCGAAAAGAAGTTATAAGTATAAAAGTGGCTATTAAGATTGTGTCTAAACCTTCTTAATTTTAATTCCCAGCTCATCCAGCTGTTCTTTTTCAATTTCGCTTGGAGTGCCCATTGTCAAATCCTTTCCATCTCCCGATTTTGGGAAAGCCATAACTTCGCGAATATCCGCTTCGTCACGCAGAATCATAAACAATCTTTCCAGTCCCATAGCTATTCCTCCGTGCGGCGGCGGACCATATTCAAATGCTCTCAATAAATGTTCAAAACTTTTTTTTCTTTCTTCGCTAAAACCGATTAGTTCAAAAATTTTCTCTTGAATTTCCCTCTCGTGAATCCTAATACTTCCCCCGCCGACTTCGTAACCGTTCAACACTAAATCATGCTGGTACGATCTGACTTTTTGAGGATTGCTTTCAAGGAGAGATAGATCGTTCTCATGCGGCATCGTAAACATATGATGGGAAGGCGCGTAGTGTCCTTCTTCAAGCTCTTCCTCAAATAAGGGAAAATTCACAACAAACGCAAACGCCAATTTATTTTTATCGGCTAAGTCAAGTTTTTCAGCCAGTTTTATTCTAATTTGCCCCAAAACATCCCGAACTATTTTCTCGCTATCCGCGCCGAAAAATATTATATCTTCCGGCTCACCTTTCATTTTCTCTACGATTTTTTGAGCAAGTTCATCGCCCAGAAATTTAACTATTGGTGATTGCAATTCATTTTCTTTCACTACAATATACGCTAATCCTTTTGCTCCAAATTCCTTAGCATATTCTGTTAATTTATCAATATCCGCTCTAGAAAATTTAGATGCTCTCTTTGCGCAAATTGCGCGCACAACCCCGCCCCTTTTAACCGCGTCGGCAAAAACTTGAAAGTCGCATTCTTTGACTAATTCGCTAATATCTTCTATTTCCATTCCATATCTTAAATCTGGTTTGTCAATGCCATATTTTTTCATCACCTCATCATAATTCAATCTTGGGAACGGTTTAAATAGAATTTTTTTATTTGTCAGTTTCTTCGCGATTTCTGTATATATCTCCTCTATTAATTTTAGGATGTCTTCCTGATTGACAAACGACATTTCCAAATCTAATTGCGTAAATTCAAGCTGTCTTGCTCCTCTTTGGTCCTCATCCCGAAAACATCTTGCGATTTGAAAATATTTTTCCACGCCGCCGATCATCAGAAGCTGTTTATATTGCTGGGGAGATTGAGGTAAAGAATAAAACTTTCCAGGATGAAGCCGTGATGGAACAATAAAATCCCGCGCCCCCTCCGGCGTGCTTTTTGTGAGGCAAGGTGTTTCAATTTCCCAAAAGCCCTTTTTGTCAAAATAATCCCGCATCAGTTTTATAACCTTGTGGCGAAATTCCAAGTTCTCTCTCATTTTCTTGCGTCTTATATCTAAATAGCGAAATTCTAATCTCAAATCTTCTTTCACGTTTTTTGCTTTATCAATCCCTTCAATTTCTTCAACTTCAAACGGAGGAGTTTTTGATTTTGACAAAATATCTATTTTTTCAGCCTCAACTTCAATTTCACCGGTTTTCAGTTTTGAATTTATCATATCATCCGGCCTCAAAACAACCTTGCCTTCAATTCTAACAACATATTCACTTCTTAAGCTCTCGGCTATTTTCCAAGATCCTTCTGAAACTTTTGGATCAAAAGTAATTTGCGTTAAGCCACATCTGTCTCTTAAATCAATAAAAATAAGCCCGCCATGGTCTCTTCTTGAATTTACCCAGCCGGATAATATTACTTTTTTGTCTTTATCTTTTTTAGTTAGTTCCCCGCAACTATGTGTTCTATATTTTTGCATAATATAAATTTATTGCTAAATGGCTAAATTGTTTCAATAAATAGAGCATAACATATAATAACAATTTGACAATACAACAATGTAACAATTTTATTTTTTACATCTTCTCCAACGTTTCAATTCCCAACAAATTTAACCCGTTTCTAATTATAATCATCACCGATTTAGATAAATAAATTCTTGCTTTAGCAACTTGTTTTTCAGATTTTAAAA
>JAGLXN010000048.1 GCA_023132875.1 Candidatus Parcubacteria bacterium | reverse complement strand
CTCCATCTAAATTATTAACCCAAGACTTATGGATAAGCGCGAGACAGCCCCTTAAAACATTTGTTCCTTTATTTATCAGCCAGCACCCATTTACAACAGGAGTTGTTTTGTTAGCCTTAATCTCAATACTGGCTGGCTTACTAGCGGGCCTTGTTGTTTTCCGCGAAGCAAGAAGTAAAAAAGGAATCTTTAAATTTGGATCGCTTGGTTTCTTTAATTGTCTTACTATCATTGCTTTAATTATCAGATTATCTTCTTTAAAAATAAAAAAAGATGAAGAAAAAGACCAAGAACTAATCAATAAATTGAAAGAACGGGGATATTCGGTAAACAAAAAAGACAACAAAAGAAAAATGATCTTTGTTCCTCTGTATTCCATAACTTACATAATACTGGTTATTTTAATTCTCGGATTAATAGAAAAAAGCCTGTAAAAAACTTTTTAGAGTTTATTTACAAAAACAAATCAAATTTAAACGCTCCAGTCTTCCGGCTGGAGCGTTTTCATTGTAAAAACTATTTATCTCTTTTTATAATTATTAAATAAAAATCAACGGAGCCTAAATAGCGTAAGTATAAAATTATATCTCAAATTAAACAATAAAAAATATCCACCATTTGTTATGGTGGATTTTGCAATATTAAATATGGTTTTGCAATCTGCGCGGGAATGTTTTTTCCGTAAACAGATCGTATATAAGCCATAAAGCCTTTGACTTTTTGGATTAGCTCCGGATCTCTTGTAACTGCCGCTCCGTGCATTATTCCCCTCCATTTCCTTATGGTTTTTTTAGAAAGCCTAACCTTTCCAGTTCCGTCAACTACAAGTCCGGTAATCATAACCGCCCCATTTCGACAATCTTGATATCTGGTCTTGGACTTATTTATTTCAAAACCCATATCCTCCTTGACACTTTGCAGTATTTCTTCCCTAATCTCTGGCGAAATTGGTTTGTCACTAGAAATTACGAACCCATCAATGTAACAGCTTATTTTACAATTTTGATCTTCTCCTCTGTGAAAAATATTCCACCATTTTGAAATTATCCCGCCTCTTCTGGATAAATACTTTTCAAGATATATATAAAAAAGAAATGGTGCAGTTGGTGTTCCTTGGGGAAGAATTTCGTTATAAGTTGTCAGATTAATTATAAGATCTGCGAGTTCTTTGGCGGTTTTTTTCGCGTCTAAATCTTCCGGCATTCCAAGTATTTGGCAAAACGGAGAGTATTTGATATCTTTCCATGCACTTTCTAAACAATCTCTTTCCCAATCTAAAAAGGAAAAATCTCCACTTTTTTCCATTTTTTCTAACTCATTCAAATGTTCTTTATACTTATCTATCAAATAAAGTTTATACCATTCAAGTTCCCCTGAAAATTTTTCAAATAGGACTTTCTTCAGGGTATTTATATTTACTGATGGAAATGCATCTTTAATATCAAACTGAAAAATATATCTCGAATTGCTATGCTCGCACGCGTGCATCATGTTCGAACCAGTATGCAACCCATAAATATTGGTATTCCATTCCTTGTATATTTTTCTTAAAATTTGACGATGAATTATTTTTTGAATTATTTTCAGTTGATAGTCGGGTATAAATATAGTTCTTTTTCCTTCTTTTTTGGGAATCTTTATAATATTGTAATTCTGTCTTATAGATTGTGAAACTGATTTTAGTTCATTGAAAA
>JAGLXN010000047.1 GCA_023132875.1 Candidatus Parcubacteria bacterium | reverse complement strand
GAGGAATTGTTGACTACAAAACTTTTGAGATCATTAAAAATAAAAAAATAGATATTAACAAATATCTAGAAACCCACAACAGCTACGACTTTCTAAAAAAAGTAAACGGACTGATTTCCATGGGAAACGGCACTGGAACAAATGTCTGCGATATTCAGGTTTGCGTTGTTTGGAAATAAAATGTATCTAGTTTAAACACAAAGCTTTTTTTATCATTTAATAAGTGATATAATAAGAAGGTAAGTAATAATTATCTTTTTTATTTTATGCAAAAGCGCTGGATTGTAAATAAAAAATATCCTGAAAAATTTGCGAAGGAATTTCCGGAACTTACTCCGATTATTTTGCAGCTTCTTTGGGATAGGGAAATTAAAGACCAGACTCTTGTTGATGAGTTTTTTAATCCGGATTATGAGCAGGACATTCACGATCCGTTTTTAATGAAAGATATGGATAAAGCTGTCAAAAGAATTTTTAAGGCGATTAAAAATGGCGAGAAAATAACAATTTATGGAGATTATGATGTTGACGGAGTTACTTCTTCCGTGATTATGGTAAGTGCGCTTATAGAATTAAAATCGGTCATTAGCCAAGTAGAAAAAGAAGAGGCAAAAAAATTTATAGACATATATATTCCTGATAGAGAGTTTGAAGGGTACGGGCTTAATGAAAAAGCAGTAAATCAAATTAAAAAGGAAAAAACTGATTTGATTATAACTGTTGATTGCGGAATTTCCAGCTTTGAAAACGTAGAAATTGTTAAAAAGTTGGGGATAGATATTATCATAACTGATCATCATCATGTTCCTGATAAAATTCCTGAAGCGTTAGCCATTATAAATCCTAAACAGAGAGACTGTTTATATCCATTCAAAGAGCTGGCAGGCGTTGGTGTGGCATTCAAAGTCGCGCAGGCGCTTATTAAAAATTTAGAAAATTATAATTCTGAAAAATCAAAGAGTAAAAAACTAAAATCTAAAAAGCTACAACCTAAAAATCTAAAAAGCTATAACCTAAGTCCCGGTTTTGAAAAATGGCTTTTGGATCTGGTGGCTCTTGGAACGGTAGCGGACTGCGTTAATCTTGTTGGAGAAAACAGAACACTGGTTAAATACGGGCTTTTAGTGATCAATAAAACAAAACGAATAGGAATTAAAAAACTTATCAAGGTATCGGGAACAAAAATAAGAGAAAATGGCAATGTCAAAGAAACAAAAGCAATTGATACAACCTCCATAAGCTTTATGCTCGCGCCTCGGCTTAATGCCGCAGGAAGAATGGATCATGCCAATACTTCTTATGAGCTGTTAAATTCTGAGGATGAGCGCGAAGCAAAAGAACTTGTTGCAAGACTTGAAAAAAATAATCAAAACAGGCAGCGAATTACCGAAAAAGCTATGGCTGAAATAAAGCAGAGAATTGCTAAATATAAAAAATTGCCGAAGATCATTATTGAATTTGATCCTGATTGGAGAATTGGAATTGTAGGCCTTGTGGCGGGAAAATTGGCTGATGAATATTCCAGGCCATTCTTGGTTTTGCAAAAAAAAGAAGATCAAAGCGCGGGTTCTGGAAGAAGTATTCCGGAATTCAATTTAATTGAGGCGATTGAAAAATGCAAGGAAATTCTTATAAGTTTCGGCGGACATTCTCAGGCAGCCGGATTAAAAATTGAAAATAAAAATTTAAAAAAATTCAAGAAAAAAATTGAAGGAATCGCGGAGAAAATTTTAAGAGAAGAAGATCTTATTCCCTCAATTGAAATTGATCGCGAAATAGGTTATGAACAAATGAATTGGCAGTTAATTGATGAGATTGAAAAATTCAAACCATTCGGACAGGGGAATAAAAAACCGGTGTTTATGGCAAAAAAATTTGAAGTGCATGAAGTGCGGGCGGTTGGAAATGACAACGCGCATCTCAAGCTTTGTTTTAAAACGATTTTAAAAGACGGAAAAGTAAAATATTTTCCGGCTATCGCGTTTAGGCTCGGCAAATTAGCGGAAGAAATGTCAGATGGAAAATCAGGATTACGCTGGGGTGATATTGTTGATGTTGTTTTTCAATTAGAAATCAACGAATGGAACGGAAATAGGGAATTACAGATGAATGTTTTAGATTTGAGGATTAGTGAGTAAATCATGTAAAAAAATAGGATAGTCCTCTATTGAACTATCCTTCGTAATGTCTTTGGGAAATTAGACTTTGTTTCTAGAATCCATTATAGACATATATGTAAACCCAATGTTATCTCCTAATGAAATTCCGTCAGCATATGCTGTTGCAATTGCACCCCTTTGCAATGACAACAATTTTGTCTTGGGGTAACCAGGAAAATTCCAGTTATAACGAACTTTTTCTAAATCATCTACGCCTTCCCAATTAACCTCGATATTATTCAAGGTTATCGTTTTTGATGGATTAAATCCACCTATCATAGTGACATCTGAAATTTTCAGGCTTGCAGATCGTAGATTATTCTTTATAGTATAATCTTTATCTTCAAGCAATTTTTCACCTTGATAGAATTCAATTGTGATTCCGTCAGCATTTACTGTATTTCTTACCACATACAGTATGTTACCGTAAGAAGATTCTATTACATTGAAGGTTGTCACTTCCGAAAGTTCATTTTCACCTTTTTCAACAAACGAAGCAAATGCCTGCTCATAAGTATTAGAATTATATTTTGCTCCTACCGTACTTGTCATACCTACAGTTATGATGAACATAACCATCAACATGTTTAATATTCTTTTCAAGTTCATGTATTTTCCTCCAAATTTTCTTTAGTTTTACAGACTAAATCAAGTTTGTTTTGATATAATCTCTATCTAAAGGCACTTGCGAAGAAACGATCCGCACAAATGTCTTCAGAGAAGATATTTTTATAAAGAGCAATAAAAAACCTTTTTTCAAACATTTCCCGACACAACGAATAAGAATATCATGAAAAGTTATATTTGTCAAGGATATAAATTAACACCTTATTAAATTCTTGAATTTGAGATTATACAATTATTTGTTTAGAAAATAAAAGAATGTTAAAATATTTATAGTAGTTAAAAATTTAAACTTATGCTTTCAAAAATAAATTCTTGCGCGGTGGTTGGATTAGACTGTGAGGCGGTGGAAGTTGAGCTGGATATAAGTCCGGGGCTTGGAAATATTACCGTTGTTGGATTGCCGGATACCGCTGTTCAGGAATCAAAAGAAAGGGTTCGCGCTGCCATTAAAAATTCCGGTTTTAAATATCCTACAACGCGCATAACAATAAATCTCGCTCCCGCGGATATTAAGAAGGCTGGTCCCGCTTATGACTTGCCGATTGCGATCGGGATGCTTATAGCCTCAAAACAAATAAATGCGGATCTTGATGGCAGTCTTTTTGTGGGAGAACTTTCTCTTGACGGAAAATTGAGGCATACGAATGGGATTTTACCGATTACAATTTATGCCAAGCAAAAGAAATATAAAAAATTATATATTCCGAAAGTGAATGAATATGAAGCAAGTTTAGTTGAAGGTGTTGAAATAATTCCAGTTGAAAATTTATTACAGCTTTTTGAGCATCTTAATGATATAGAAATTATTGAGCCGGCAAAAACTCATGGCTTGGATGAGATTGAGGAAAATGAAGATTTTTCAGTTGATTTTGCTTATGTCAAGGGACAAGAGCATATCAAAAGAGCTCTTGAAATCGCGGCAAGTGGCGGACATAATGTTCTTTTGAGCGGACCTCCAGGAACCGGAAAAACTCTTTTGGCGCGAGCTGTTCCAACAATACTTCCAAAAATGACGAAAGAAGAAGCTCTGGAAGTTACAAAAATATATAGCATAGCTGGGCTTTTGCCTTCTGATGAGCCATTGATAAAAACCAGGCCTTTTAGAACTCCGCATCATAGTGCTACGGCTCCGTCTCTTGTCGGAGGAGGGCAGTTTCCAAAGCCTGGAGAAATAAGTTTGGCTCATAGAGGCGTGCTATTTCTTGACGAACTTCCTGAATTTCCCCGCGGAATTTTGGAAAATCTTCGCCAGCCGCTTGAAGATGGAATTGTTACCATAGGAAGGGCGCAAGGGACGCTCACTTTTCCGGCCAAATTTTCTCTTATTGCCAGTATGAATCCTTGCCCGTGCGGATACGCAAGCGACCCGGACCGCGATTGCAGCTGTTCGCCCGCGCAGATTATAAAATACCAGAAAAAAATTTCAGGTCCGCTTCTGGATAGAATTGATCTTCATATTGAAGTTCCAAGGATTAAATTTGAAAAGCTCGCGGATGACAACCTGGCAGAGCCTTCAAAATCAATAAGAAAACGCGTAGAAAAGGCGAGAAAAATTCAACAGGAAAGGTTTGAAAATAAGAAAATTCTGACAAATTCAGAAATGAGCTCGCAGGATGTGAAAGAATTTTGTAGAACCGACGCGCAAACAATTGAGCTCCTTAAAACTGCCGTTAATCAGTTCCAATTAAGCGCGAGGTCGTTTTATAAAATTCTCAAGCTTGCCAGAACAATCGCGGACTTGGAAGAAAAGAAAAACATTGAAAGCTCTCATGTCGCTGAAGCGCTGCAATATCGCCCGAGGAGCAGTGTTATTTGAATTTGGAATTTATAGTATATAGCGATGATATTCTAAATTTTCTAATTTATTTTGTCATTTCGAAACGGATCCGCCAGCTGGCGGAGAAGTGAGAAATCTATAAACATTACCATACAGACAGAACGGTTATATTTATTCAATTCATAGATATCTCAATCGTTATCGCTCATTTCGAGATGACAAAAGGTGGTAAGGCTAGAACAATACCATTATAAGAATTTGAATATTTTATTTATAATTTAAAATCATGGAAAATGAAGAACAAATTCTGGAAATTTTGAAACAAAATCGGGAAATTTTAAAACAGACTCATAGGTCTGCCGAAAAGACGAGAAAATATATTCTTTATAACGCTATTTTTACGGTAGTAGTATTTCTTTTACCGATAATTGGTCTCGTAATCGCAATTCCGATATTTATGAGAACGTATATGGAATCACTTAATGGATTGATATAAAAAAGAAAGGTGAACTTGTGTTCACCAGTAAAATAAATTTGATATTTTTGTTTTTAATTTTTCAATTATTTTAGGGTCTTTACATATAAAAATAAAATAAAGAATCCATAAACAATAGAGAACGCAAACGATTAAAAATTCTATAATATCAGGTAATCTGTATTCGGAAAGAAAAAGTCCAAAAACCATGAAGTGTGTAATAAAAACAAAAATAGTAAATTTGATTTCTTCTGTATGTTTATTCCAAAAATTTGATATATTTTTCAACATTTATATCTCTCCTGTAATTTTTCCTTTTTTATAGCACACAAGTTCAGACTTTGCAAGGATAAAATATTGTTTACATGTTAAAATGTTTACATGTTTATATAATTCGCTCGCTCTATACAAAATGAAATTTACATACTATAATAGAAAAACATTAGTATTTAATCAGCATAAAAATAGTAAAGTATCTATATGAACAAGAAAAATAAGAAAATTCCTAAAAATCCCATAAAAAATGACTTGGTAAAAAACTTATTGACCATTATTTTACTTTTTATTTTTATGGCGTCTATTTTTACTCTTTTTGATATTTCAGAGGAAAAGCCGGAGGAGATATCAATGAGCAAACTTGCTTTACAAGTTAAAGAAGATAAAATTCAAGAAATAATTGTAAAAGAAAATATTGTTGAAATTACTCTTATTGATGGAAAAAAAGAAAAAACACTCAAAGATCCAAGCGCGACTTTGGAAAAAATCTTGCGTGAAGATTATGGAGTAAATCAAGAAAAAATTTCAGAAACTAAAATAACCACTAAAGGAAAGACTGGAATGGAGTCGTTTCTTGAAAATTACGGTTCTGTGCTTTTAATGGTTGTGCTCTTTGGCTTTCTTCTATGGATGATGCTGGGACAGGCGCAAAAATCAAACGTGCAGGCGATGTCATTTGGAAGATCTACCGCAAGATTTTTAAAGCCCGGAGAGAAAAGAAAGAGAACAACATTTAAAGATGTGGCGGGAGTAAGAGAGGCAAAGGAAGAATTATTGGAAATTGTTGACTTTTTAAAAAATCCAAAAAAATTTATTGAACTTGGAGCGAGAATTCCAAGAGGTGTTTTGCTTTTGGGTCCTCCGGGAACAGGAAAAACCCTGCTTGCAAAAGCGGTTTCCGGAGAAGCTGATGTTCCATTCTTTAACATTTCCGGCTCGGAATTCGTTGAAATGTTTGTTGGAGTCGGAGCTTCAAGAGTTCGAGATTTATTCAAGACTGCTAAGAAAAACGCGCCAAGCATTTTGTTTATTGACGAGATTGACGCGGTTGGAAGGCATCGCGGGGCTGGTCTTGGAGGCGGGCATGACGAAAGAGAGCAGACTTTGAATCAGATTCTTGTTGAAATGGACGGTTTTGACACTGAAACAAATGTAATTGTAATGGCGGCTACAAACAGGCCTGATGTTCTTGATCCGGCGCTGCTTAGGCCGGGAAGATTTGACAGAAGAATTATGCTTGATCTTCCTGATATAAAAGACAGAGAGGAAATGTTGAAACTTCATACCAAAGGAAAGCCGATCGAGAAAGATGTAGATTTGCGCAGAATAGCTGAGCGAACCCCTGGATTTTCCGGGGCGGAGCTGTTTAATTTGCTCAATGAAGCCGCAATTCTTACGGCAAGAAGGAATAAAAAAATTATAGGAAAAAATGAGATTTTGGAATCTATTGAAAAAGTTATGCTTGGTCCAGAACGAAAAAGCAATCTTCTTCTTAAAGATGAAAAGAAAATCGCGGCTTATCATGAAGCGGGGCACGCTTTGCTTGGATATTTTCTGCCTAAAACAGATCCTATTCATAAAATATCCATAATTTCCAGAGGCCGTGCTGCCGGCTATACTTTAAATCTTCCTGAAGAAGACAGGCATTTTCATTCAAAATCTGAATTCATAGACAATCTTGCGATGCTTCTTGGAGGATACGCGGCTGAAAAGATAATTTTCAATGATCTTACAACGGGAGCCAGCAATGATCTAACCAAAGCAAGCGGATTAGCGCGTGAATTGGTAACAAAATATGGAATGAGTGAAAAGCTGGGTCCGATCGTTTTTGGCCAGCACAGCGATATGGTATTTTTAGGAAAAGAAATACATGAACGGAGAAACTATAGCGAAAAAGTTGCCGCTGATATTGATCACGAAGTTGAGAAATTTCTTAATAACGCTTTAAAAACAGCGACTGATACAATAAACAAAAACAGAGACAAATTAGATAAAATAGCTAGCAGGCTTATAAAAGTTGAAACGATTGAGAAAGAGGAGTTTGAGGAATTGATGAAAAATTAAATTGTTACATTGTTCTAGCGTTTTAATATAGTCAAAATATGAAAAAACTATTCAACAAAAATTTACTCCTTTTATTGTTTTTTGTTCTTGTATTTTTAGAAGCAGGAATAGTTTGCGCGCAGTGCGGGCCGTCTGTTGGTATTCCATGCAATCCTCTTGATGGCACAGTTTCATCTTTTCGTGACGCAATTATTATCATTATTAAATACTTATTGTCGATCATAGGAATAATAACATTAACTTTTATAGTAATATCAGGTATTAAATATATAGCCTCTTCTGGCAATGAAGAAAAAATGAAATCAGCCAAAGATGCTCTCAATTCTTCTATTTTTGGACTTGCGCTGGCGATCTTATCTTATGTTATTCTGGAAGTGATTGTCGGAATTTTGAACGGATAGATTTTTTGTAAAGCTAGTAAAAATAAAAAGATAATGTTAAGTAATTGACTTAATGATTTTTTCTTTGTGTAATGCTTTTAATGCTAGTAATATTAAAACTATAATTGTTTGCAGTAATAAAATTAAAAATATTTTATTTATGCATAAATTGGTTTCATTTGAGAAATTGTTGTATAATGAATTTAAGCTAATGTAATGAAATAAAATTATGCTATTTTTGCCTAAATATTGGAAAAAAAAGATTTTTTTTGCGGGAATTATTTGCTATTTATTTTCTATCTCGATCTATGACGCAGTGATATGTTTTGGCGCTTCTTGCGATCCGGAAACTTCATTCTTTTGTAATCCTCTGCGAGGGACTGTCGGGACACTTGTTGAAGGAGGAGAAAAAATGATTGGCTATATTTTAGGCCTTATCGGATCCGTGGCGTTGCTTCTTATAATAATATCCGGCATTATGTATATAACTTCCACTGGAAATGAAGAAAAAATTGCTTCTTCAAAAAAAATACTTACCGGAGCGGTCATAGGTCTTGGAATCGCGCTTCTAGCGTTTAGTTTGCTTCAAGTTGTTTTGTCAGTGTTGAATATGTAATAAATTGTTCTATTGTTAAATTGTTACATTGTTAAATTGTTATTTATTCTACGACGCTTTAGCGTATGGTTGGGTAGGAACGAGGCAATGCCTCGTTCCTACGCCTCCAGTGTAATCCCTCTTGAGATGGGTGACTTTATCAACAGGCGGGGTGTATTAATGAGACTAAAGCCTCGGAACCCTCAGCTAAAACTGGGTAGAATAATCATAGAAATAAATATGAAAAAAATAAATAAAATATTTTTAACTTTATTCGCGGTTCTGTTTGTTGTTTTATCGCTGATAGGGCTTTCGCATAATGCCAGCGCCGCGCTTGGCACTCCAACTTGCGCTCCCAATGATGGATGTTTGCCTACATGCGTTGGACCTGCTGATCCAGACTGTACAAACTTAGGAGTTCCTGGATTATGCCCAAAATTACAAGGTTCTAAAGGTTTAGTTCCGTGCGGTAAAAATTATGATGATCCCGATACTGATTGGGACGAATGTGCGCCTTGCAATCTATGCTCTTTAATTTTTATGGGCCAGCTTATTATAGAATTTCTTCTTAAAATTACTGCGGTTATATCTGTTCTAGCTATTGCTGCTGGAGGATTTTTATATATGTTTGCTGCTGGAAGCCAAGGGACAATAGATAGCGCGAAATCAATTATAAAATATGTTCTCTTTGGTTTTGTAGTAGTTTTTGTCTCGTGGGCAATAGTTGGCACAATTTTGACAATGTTTGGATATATAGATCCAATCGGAGGAGAGTGGTATATGATGGATTGCTGATTCTGTTGTTCTATTATTGTATTGTTGAAATGTTTAAAATTCTGAACTCGTTTTATTAATTCGATTATATTAGTTGGATTTGTGTATATATCATTTTTAAGTCAATGAACAGTAGACACACAGTAGTGCTGTGTGTCTATATTTTTAAATTTCATCTAAGTCTATACTATTTTTTTATATATCCTTGGATTACAAAATTCTATTTTTTAGTTATTTTTGTGTAAGCATTAGTTTCATTAATGTTTCCCATAATAAACACTAATTGAACCAATATTCACGCTAAACAAACGAATTATAAAAGTTTTGTAATCCAAGGATATACAGTAATATTATTTGAATTAACTATTTTGTCATTTTATTCACTAACTGGTGGATTAGAACTTGCTTTACTAGCAGATAATACCGAGCTTTGCTTACAATGATTATAAATTTATAAAAAGCTAAGTTATCTTTACATATAATATTTTTATGTTAAAATGTTAAAATGTTAATGTGTCTGTATGTTTATATATTTTTGGGCCATTAGCTCAGTCGGTTAGAGCGCGATCCTTATAAGGTCGAAGTCCCTGGTTCGAGTCCAGGATGGCCCACAATAAAGCAACAAAATTTCCAATTCTTAATTT
>JAGLXN010000046.1 GCA_023132875.1 Candidatus Parcubacteria bacterium | reverse complement strand
CTAGGGCTGGCAATCAAATCCTAATGAATCAATTTTCAAAAAAACAGGCTTTTAATAAAAATCCTGTTTTTTGTTGCAAAAAATGGAAGATCATGATTCATAATTCATGATTCATTATTTGTATCAATCCAACGATCTAATCTTTTCTTTAACAATATCAATTGCTTCGGACAAAGTCTTTTTTTCGTCTCTATCTTTTGTAATTATTGAATCTATCATTTCAACCAAAGCCTTGTCGCTAGCCTTATCATTAATATGAGGCCAGCTTTTCGCGGTAAAAATTTGGCTTGCAAAAACACTTCTTGCGTCATCAAAATCAGAAGCTTGTTCTTGCGCAAGCTGTAAGTTCGCAGCCGCTCTGTTTGTTGAATCTAGATAAAGCTTGACATTTTCTTTTTTAGCGGCAAAATTTAAAAATTCCCAAGCTAGATTATAACAATCAGTTTTACCGGTTGCTGATCTGCATGGAGCTATTTTGGGAACAACAGGCACCCAGTAGCTCGCGTAATTAACTTTGTAGTTTTTATCCAGCTGTGGAATAGGGGCGATTTTAAATTTCAATATGCCTCCGGTTTTGCTTATAACATTATTTATATGATGAGAATAATTAATCATCATTGCCGCCTTTCTTTGCGTAAACGCGTCTATAGAATACATCTGATCTTCGTCCCATGTATAAAATCTTTTTGTAGGATCAGTAAAATCCGTATAAAATTTTATAGCAGCAATGCTTCCTGGATTATTAAAAGAAACTAAGCTTTCTATATCGTCTTTTCTGAAGTTGTTTTGCATAGCTAAAAGAATGAGAATGTCTTGGTTTCTATTTATATTGTTTCCTCCGCCGAATGCCGCTCCAGCTTTTTCAATATTTCCATCTTCGTCAATTATAGTAAGTTTTTCAACATAGTCTTTAAACTCATCCCATGTCTCAGGAGCTTTTAATAAGCTTTCATTCAAAAAACGATCTTCGTTGTAATATAAGGCGGGAGTGTCAATGTAGAAAGGAAGAGCATATATATTGCCATTGGCGATTGTAAGATCATTAACAGTGGCTCTTGCAAATGTATTTTCAAATTGTGATAAGCTCATCATTGTTTTTGGTAAAGGCAAAATCTTTTCTCGATATTTTGGAACCCATGAATTAAATATCATATAGATATTAGGCCCGTCTCCTTCAAATTGCATTTCTCTTATTACATCTTCATAATTAAATTGGTCGGAAATTCTGTGATACTGTATAATAACATCTAAAAAACCATTTTCTTCCTTCCTTTTATACTGATTAAATCTGCTGGCAATATCGGCCCAATCGTTTGCGCTGTCCCAGGGACCTACAATTTTTAAGATAACTCTTGGAGGAGGCGGACCGGGAAGCGATCTGGTTCCGGGACATTTTTTAAGCGGCGGGCATCCAATTATAAACCAGAATACCAAAAAAATAAAAAGTATTATAGCGCCGATTAAAAATATTTTTTGTTTTGCCATTATCGTAATATTAAATATAATTAGGATTTTTTCACTATTATCATCCCAGAATTTTTTCTGAAGCGATAGCGTAAGTTAATAGTATTTAGGAGTTGGAAATAAATAACATTTCATAATTTCGCCAGAATGTGCGTCAGATGTGCTTGAAAAAAGATGAAGAATAGCGAGCTATGCTGAAACTTTTTTCAAGCACAGATGGCGTGCAGGCTGGATGAAATTTGAAAGGTTATTTATTTCCAACTCCTTAGTATACAGTGTTAAGTATTAAGCAAATATTGATAAGAAGTTTTGGTTTTAATCTATAATTTACAACAAGTTACGCGTAGCTGGTTACTATAAATTACAATTAATTACTATTTATTGCAGCTCTGCCCGCATTTAAAATCTCTTTTAACTTTCTTTTATCATAGGGAGAATAAAACGCGCAAAGCTTAGTTTGTGATCTATCTAATCGCAGAAAAAATCATTCCGTAATGCCTGCTGCCAGTGTTAAGTTTTTTTATAATTTTTAAACCGTTTCTTATTGATAGCTTTTTTATATCTTCTTCGCTAAGGCAATGTTCAAATTTTGGTCCTAGTGGAACTTTATTAGGAATCCAATCAATAATAATAATTTTTCCATTATCTTTTATAATTCTTTTTGCTTCGCCTATAACGGAATCATAGTCGTTGCATTGAAACAATATATTTGCCAGTACGGCTAAGTCAATAGATCTATCTTTGATTTTAGAGCCTCCGATCGTTTCCACATTTGCTCTTACAGTTTCTATATTTAAAAGCCCACATATTTTTGCTTTACTTAAAACAGATTCAAGCGCGCTGTTTAAAACATCTATCGCATAAACTTTGCCGCTGTTTGTTGCCAGTTTCGCGATTGGAATCGTAAAATATCCAGCGCCACAGCCAAAATCGGCAACGATCATACCGCTGGTAACGCCAATTTTTTTTATAATATCATCTGGATTTATAAGTCCTCCGCTTCCAATTTCACTTATAATTCCAGTATCATTTTTATTTTCCTCCATTTGTTTTTTTATTAGAAAATTAAAGAATCAAATTGCTAAATTGTCAATATTGTCAAATTGTCACGCGTTTTACTTGCTTTTGACAATAAAAAAACATTTGTAAAACAGCAAAAATTCAAAACATGCATTTCACTTTAATACAGATCTTAATCGGCTATTATATTCACACAACTGCTATTGAAGATACCTTATCTTCATTGCTAAGTCTCATTACTCGGACGCCTTGAGTGGCGCGCCCAGATTTTGCGATGTTGGAAAAAGGAGTTCTTATTACTTGTCCTTTGCGTGAAATAAGCAATAGATCTTCGTTTAATTGACTTTCATTTATAATTCTTGAGCTAACAAGCGATCCTGTTTTGTCATTGATTATCGCGGTTTTTATTCCGCTGCCGCCTCTGTGCTGGATTTTGTAGAATTTCAAGTCACTTAATTTCCCAAATCCATTTTCAGATATAGTAAAGATATACCTTTTTTCTTTCTTAGAATCAAAAACGACATTCATGCTTATAACCTTGCTTGCCGGTTTCAGTTTAATGGCTTTTACTCCGGAAGCGCTCCTACCCATTGATCTGATATCTTTTTCTTTGAATCTAATTGATTGTCCGCCTGAAGAAGCTATAATAACATTATTATTCCCATTACTTGATCTGACCCATCTTAACTCATCGCCCTTTTTTAATTTAACCGCGATAAGTCCGGACCTTCTCACGTTTATGAATTCTTCTATGCCCGTTTTCTTTATTATACCATTTTTTGTTGCCATTACAAGAAATTTTGTATTGTCTTTTTTGTCAATGGATATAACCGCTGTAACAATTTCTTCGGCGGAGAGTTGGAGAAAATTAACAATTGCTTGACCCTTTGCTGTTCTTGAACTAACTGGAATTTCGTAAGCTTTTGTTTGAAAAACTCTGCCAAAGTTTGTGAAAAATAATAAATTATTATGAGTATTTGTTATAAAGAGATGATCTACAACATCTTCTTCTTTTGTTGTCGCGCCAATAACTCCTTTTCCTCCTCTGTGCTGTACATGATACGTTTCCATGTCCATTCTTTTTATGTAGCCCTCTCTGGTAAGAGTTATTATTACATCTTCGCTTGGAACTAAATCTTCTTGAGAAAATTCGCCGATAGCGTTTTTGATAATTTTTGTTCTTCTTCCGTTTCCATATTTTTCTCCAGCTTCAGCCAATTCTTTCTTAATAATTTCCATAATTTTTGTTTTGCTTTTGAGTATTGCTTGGAGTTTTTTAATAAGTTTTTTCTTTTCTTCTAGTTCGTCTTTTATTTTCTTTCTTTCCAGCCCAGCAAGCGTTTGAAGCCGCATTTCCAAAATAGCAGTTGCTTGCCTGCCGCTTAATTTAAATTTGCCCATTAAGTCTATATGAGCCTTTTCTTTCGTAGGAGCCTTCTTTATTGTTTTAATTATGGCATCAATATTATCAAGAGCAATATTCAATCCTTCTAATATGTGCGCTCTTTCTTTCGCTTTATCTAACTCAAATTTTGTTTTTCTTCTGACAACTTCTTCGCGATGGACAAGATAATGTTCAAGAATCATTTTTAGATTCAAAACTCTTGGCTGAATTCCGTCAACAAGGGCAAGCATATTAAAGTGGAATGCCTTCTGTAAATCAGTAAGTTTGTACAGCCTGTTTAAAATTTTCTTTGGGTAGGCGTCGTTTTTCAGATCCATAACAATTCTAACTCCGTCTCTGTCTGATTCGTCGCGGATATCTTTTATTCCTTCAATTTTTTTTGTCTTAACAAGCTCGGCTATCTTTTCAATTAAACTGGATTTATTTACTTGATAGATCATTTCAGAAACAATTATTTGAAAATGGCCTTTCTTATTTTCCACGATTTCAACTTTTGCGCGAATATCTATTTTACCGCGCCCTGTTGAGTAGGCGTTTATAATATCTTTATGTCCGTAAATTATGCCGCCAGTCGGAAAATCAGGACCTTGAACGAGTTTTAATAAATCTTCAATTGTTGCGTCTGGGTTATCTATAAGATAAACAGTTGCTCCTATTATTTCTTCAAGGTTGTGCGGCGGTATGTTGGTTGCCATTCCGACAGCAATACCCATTGCTCCGTTTAATAATAACTGGGGAATTCTGGCAGGTAAAACGGCCGGTTCTTTGCGGCTTTTGTCGTAATTATCAGTGAAATCAACTGTATTTTTTTCAATATCAACAAGCAGTTCTTCCGCGATTGGCTTTAATTTTGCTTCCGTGTATCTCATAGCGGCAGCGCTGTCTCCATCCATTGAGCCGAAGTTTCCTTGACCATTAACAAGCGGGTAGCGCATCGAAAAGTCTTGAGCCATCCTAACCATTGAGTCATAAACCGCCACATCTCCATGGGGGTGATACTTTCCTAAAACTTCTCCCACTACCGTAGCTGATTTTCTAAATTTCGCTTGCGGCCTAAGTCCGAGATCATGCATTGCGTATAAAATTCTTCGGTGAACCGGCTTAAGCCCGTCGCGAACGTCGGGAAGGGCGCGAGAAACAATGACGCTCATTGCGTAATCAAGATAGCATTCCTGCATTTCTTCAACGATCGCTTTATTTTCTATTTTTCCAACATTTTTTTCTTCTGGTTTATTTTCTTCTTTCTCTTGTTTTTTCATAAGGAATTATTAATTTATTGTAATTAGTTGTAACTCATAGTAACTCATAGTAATTTATTGCAACTAATTACAATTAGTTACTACAAATTACCATCAATAAATTACTATAAATTACCATAAATTATATTATCATAAAACGATATAATTTTGCCATTTTCAGCATCTATAAGATAAACATAATCATAAAGAGGTTGAAGCGAAAAGACATTTACTTTCCATGTCAAATAATACTCAATCGGATTTTTATCAATGTTTCTATAAATAACTATTTCTGAACTTTTTAAATCCAGATTTTCATTTTTTAAAGCATTAGTTATTAAATTACAAGCTTCATCTTTTGTGATTTTTGGTTCGATATTATTAATTTTAACATTTGGATCAAAATCAGAACCGGAAGAAATTATTTTTTTCTCTTCGCTGTCTATAACAAAAGATACATTGCTTTTATATATTAAAATGTCTTTATAGTACTGTTCATATTCCACATACCAGTTATTTTTCCATTTTTCAATATTTTTTAATTTTAAATCAGATATGTTTCCACCTTCAAGGTAATTATTCTTTTCTATATAATTTTTTGCTATTTTTTTTATTTCACTTTTTTCATTTTCAATAGCAGTTTCACTGGTAAAAACCGTGTAGTCCTTGCTTATTTTATTAATATTATCAAACTCATTTTGGAAATCAGGAAATGAAGAAAATATTGATTTGTCGTAATTATACCGCGTGTTTTTATTTAAATCTAAATTAATATACCATCCGCCAGCTATAATAATCATACAAAAAACAACTAAAATCCATATAATTTTGATTTTAGTTTCTTCGGGCTTAT
>JAGLXN010000045.1 GCA_023132875.1 Candidatus Parcubacteria bacterium | reverse complement strand
TAGTATTTAGTATTCAGTATTCATATAAATATGACATGGAGGTTTGAACTTCAGTCTGAGTCGTAATTTATTGCTCTGTCTGTTTTACGCAAATTAAAACAATAACTTCTCATTAGAATTTACTAAATACTAAATACTACATTACATATTCACGCAATTTTCATAAGTACAACTCTTGCTTCATCTTGAGGCAAATCTTTTTTCTTTATGCTAAACTTTTCAACAGCATCTTTCGCAGATACGCCGTGTTCTTTGCAAAAATTATCAGCAGAGTCTAATTTTAGTAGTTCTCCTTTTACTCCTGAAACTTTATAATGCATAGGAATGATTATCCTTGGTTCAATCTGGCTTATTATTGTATTTGTTGTTTTCCAATCTATAGTAAAAACTCCTCCAATAGGAATAAAAAGGATGTCAATTTGTCCTATTTTTTCTAACTGGCTATTTAGAAATCCTTCTTGCCCGAAATCTCCCAAGTGACAAATCTTCATATCTTCCATTTCAACGACATATATAATATTATTTCCCATTTTATCTCCTTCACAATTGTCGTGAAAAGAATCAATTCCCCTTATTGTAATTTTCTTAATTTCGTATTCTCCTGTGTCGTTAACAATAAATGGATCACCTTTTATAATTTCAAAATTATTATGGTCGTAGTGATCGTGGCTGATTGTTACAATGCTAGCTGCTCCATAAGGCGGTCTTAATCCTATTTTTTTGTCAAAAGGATCTGTAATTAAAACAATGTCTTTGCTTTGCAATTTAAAACAGCTTTGTCCATACCAAGTTATATTCATAATTTAACATTTTAACATTTTAACATACTAACATTTTAACATAATAAAATTCGTGTGTTTGTTAGAATGTTAATATGTTAGTATGTTAACATGAATTACCCCCTTTGACAATATAAAAATAATAGATTATACTTCTATTACATTTAGTCTTCTTTATAATATTCAGTTATTAGAAAAATGACTGTTTTTGTTTAGTAGGCCTAAAAATCTCAAAAAGAAAGGAGAAAATTAAAAATGATAAATTCTGTTAAAAAAACGAGTAAAGTTTTAGAAATGGATGTTTTACTGAACGATAAAGAAGCTCCCAAATTTCCTAATGTCGGCGATATTATAAAAGGAGGCGTAATTGAAGTTGGAAGCAGTATAATTTATATTGATCTCGGTCCGATTGGTACCGGGGTTATTTATGGTTATGGGAAATTTGATGGCTTAACTATGATCAAAGAGTTAAAACAAGGAGATCCAATATCAGCGACTGTTACGGATATTGAAAATGAGGACGGTTTCGTAGAAATGTCGTTAAAACAGACCAGTCTTGAAATGGTTTGGAAAGAGCTGGAAAAAAAGATGGAAGAAAAAGAGGTTATTATAACCAAAGTTTTGGAAGCAAACAAGGGCGGACTCATGATAAAGATAAATAATGTTATAGGATTTTTGCCAGCCTCTCAGCTTTCCAATAAAAATTATCCAAGAGTCGGCGATGGCGACAAAAATAAGATTTTGTCTTTATTAATGCAGTTGGTTAATAAAGACATAAAGGTTAGGATAATCGGATTAGATAAAAATGAGGGAAAACTGGTTGTTAGTGAAAAAGCCACGAAAACGGAAGAAGAAAAGCAAAAAGTTTCGAAACTGCAAGTGGGGAATATTGTTGAAGGTGAAATTAGCGGTATTGTGAATTTTGGAGCATTTGTTAAATTCAGTGATAATCTTGAAGGACTGGTGCATATTTCCGAACTGGCATGGAAATTAATTGATGATCCGAGAAAATTGTTTAATGTCGGCAAAAAAGTCAAATGTAAAATAATCGGAATTGATGATTCAAGAATTTCACTAAGTATTAAAGCTTTAGAAAGAGACCCATGGCAAGAAGTAAGCGAAAAGTATAAGGTAGGACAAAAAGTCAAAGGCGAAGTTACAAAAGTAAATCCATTTGGAGCATTTGTTCAGTTAGACAAGGATATCCATGGTCTCGCGCATATATCAAAGCTAGCGGAGGAAAGCGGAATTGAACTGCTCAAAGTTGGAGAAACATATGAGTTTGATATTATTTCTATTGAACCATCTGAACATAGACTTGGATTAAAACCGAAAATTAATGAAGAGCAAACACAAGAAAAGAAAAAGAGTAAGAAGATAGAGAAAGTAAAGGCAAAGAGCAAGGAAGATAAAAAGGAAGATAAGAATGTAAAAAAAATAAAGAAAGTAGAAAAAAAGAGCAAAGAAGGTAAAGATGATAAAGGGAAAGAAGAAAAAACGAAAAAAAAATCCAAAAAATAGCAAAATTGTGGATAACTTGTTGACAAGTTTACGATAGGCAACCCCGTCATTTTCAAAAAACGAGGTTGCTTTTTGTAAGTCAAATTTTATTTTTTGGCTTATCTTAAATAAATAAATAATGTCTGATCATATACTTGACTAGGGTATATTTTTATGCTATACTGTATGTGTAAGTTGAGATTGCACCTTTAAAAAACAAATCTCTAATTTTTAAATGTCGAAAGAGAATTAAATGTAAATAGCAAGCAATAGATTTGCTGAGCAATAGCAAATCTATAATATGGTTTCGTTTGTATTTAATTTTCTCTTGCTGTTTTTATCGATTTCCTAATAAAGTTTTTAAAATAAAACAAAAAAATAAAAAAAATAAAACAAAAAAAATAAAGGAAAAGCGAAAAAATGGTTAGGGATACAAACAATTCTTTAAAAATAAAGAATTGAAACAATCTTTGTTTAAAATGGTTGTTATAGTTGCTTGCGCGTTATTTAAATGTTAATAATTTAGTATTTAAATAACGCGTAGGCGGCTAGTAGTCTGATGCTTCACCCACATCAGGTTGTAACCTAAATAAAGATTGTAAAAGGCTATGAGCCATATAATATTTATTTAGGGCAACATTAGCCTTTTAATTTGCCTAATTTTGTTGTAATAAGTCACATGAATAACGAATCATGAATTTTTTATTATTTAGAACAATACAACAAATATTTAATAATTCCAAGAAGCCACAACCTAAAAAGCTAATTAGGTTGTCCCAAAAACCAAATAATGTTATTATATAAATACAGTACAACTGTATTTTTTGTGTGAATTTATCAAATCTTTGAATTACAAAATTCTATTTTTAGTTTA
>JAGLXN010000044.1 GCA_023132875.1 Candidatus Parcubacteria bacterium | reverse complement strand
TAAACAAACGAATTTTAACAGTTTCGTGATTTAAATAAATTAACAATAAACATATGATGAATAGTAAAGGTAGTGAAAAATTAAAAATAATTAAAAATAAATTAATCGCCAAGAAGAAATCAATAATTTCTCAGTTGCAAAAATTTGCGAAAAAGAATAAGAAGATCAAGGATGACTTTAAGACGGAATTTCCTAATATTGGAGATCATCAGGATGAGAATGCAGACGAGGTTTCTGAATATGAAAACAAACTTTCCGTAGAGCATGAATTGGAAAATGAACTTAAAAACATTGAAGGAGCTTTGAAAAAAACTTCAGAAAATACTTATGGCATTTGTTCTGTTTGCGGAAAAAAAATAAATCCAAAGAGATTGGAAGTTATGCCTGAGGCAACATTGTGCATAAAATGCAGTGAAAGGAAAAGGTAGAATGTATAAAAAACAGCAAAGTGTTAGAATTCTTATAATAGCTTTAGCTGTTTTATTTTTAGATCAGGTTTGTAAATTAGTTGTTTTGGAAAAATTTGCCGATACATATTTGAAAAAAAATTATAGTTCTTTATTGGGATTGTCCGCGAATTTGTATTTATCTTTTTTCTTTCTTCTGGCAGTGTTTATATATTTAAGAAAAGATATTTTTTTAAAAAATAATAGCAGTACGATATTTTCTCTCGCTTTGTTATTTGGAGGAATTATAAGCAATTCCGTTGATATGTTTTTTTATGGATATATAATTGATTACATTATCTTTCCTGAGTTGTTTTCTTTTAATATTGCCGATCTGGCGATTTGCGCGGGATCTTTATTGCTGGGATGGGGAATTTTGAAGAAATGAAATATCATATTAACATACTAACATTTTAACATTTTAACAAGTGAAATAAATGTTAAAATGTTAGTATGTTAAAATGTTAAAATGAGTTTCCAATGTTCAAAAAATCTACGCTAATAATTATTTCTCTAATATTCTTATTTTCTACAATAGGGTATGTTTTAGTGAAAGCTTATCCTAGTTTTAAAACGCCTTGCGCGCAAATAAAAAGCGACAAACCTATCGAAGTAACCTTGGAATTTTGGGGACTTTGGGATAATTCTGATAATTGGGAAGAAATCATAAGGAAGTTTGAAAGTAAGACTTATAATTTAAACGGACAGAAAGTAAATGTTTCCATAAATTATACTAAAAAAGATTTTAGCTCTTACGAAGAAGATATTAAAAAAGCTAAAGAAAAAAACAATGCACCAAATATTTTTATGATTAACAATAATTGGTTTGGAAAATATATTGATTTGCTTGAGCCGTTGTCTAATAATAACGCTTATACTCGGGAATATAATCTTATTAGTTATAATGATTTATTAGGCATATTTCCAGCGAGAACACTGATTGACGCGGTTTATAAAGATCAGTTATATGGGATGCCGCTATATTCTGATTCTCTTGTTTTATATTATAATAAAGATTTATTTGAAAAAGCAAAAATAGACGAGCCGCCAAAGTCGTGGCAGGAATTTAATAAAGCTGTGAAAAAATTGACTGTTCTTAATAATAAAGATGAAATAATTCAAGCTGGCGCGGCGTTTGGAACTGGGAAAAATATAAATAGATCCTCTGATATTTTATCTCTTTTAATAATGCAGGGAGGCGGAAGCGTGATAGACAATAATGGCGAAGCAGATATAAACAAAGAAATAGAGGTGAATATAATTAATGGAATAGAAAAGAGAACTCCCGGAAAAAGAGGTATAGAATTTTATACGGAGTTTGCAAATCCTAAGAAAGAAATATATTCATGGAATTCCGGTCAAGAAAATTCTATTAAAGATTTTGCTCAAGGCAAGGCGGCAATGATAATAGGATATAACTATTATGTGAAAAATTTATTAGCCATAAATTCTGATTTAAATTATGGAATATCACAGATGCCTCAGCTTGAGAATTCTACTCCGATAAATTTTTCAAATGTGACAATTCCCTCGGTTTCCAATCTTAATAATTGTAAAGTTGAACCCGTTGAATTATCCGGCGAAGTGGATTGCGCGAAGATCTCTTGGAGCTTTTTGAGTTTTGCCGCTGAAAAAGAAAACTCAAAAAAATATCTTGATCTAACTGGTAAAGTCGCGGCTAGAAAAGACTTAATCCAAGAACAAATAGAATCTGGCGGAGGAGTAAGCATTTTCGCGTCACAAGTTGAAAGCTCGCGAAGCTATAACAAGTTTGACGATAGAATTGATGATATTTTGGTTAATATGATTGATGAAATTAATTTAGATAGAGAAAATTGGGAGACGAAAGTTGATGAAGCGGCTATAAAGATTGAAAATTTAAAAATCAAAATGGAAAATTAAACAAGAGCATTAAGTGCTAAGCAGGCAGTAAACTAGTTGGCTTGATACTCAATACTCAATACTAAATACTATCATTATGTCCAAACTAATAATCTACACCGACGGCGGTTCTCGCGGAAATCCAGGACCTTCCGCGTGCGGAGTTGTTATAAAAAACGATAAAAATGAAATAATTTTAAAGACTTCAAAATATCTTGGAGAAGCTACAAATAATCAAGCGGAATATGAGGCACTGGTTCTAGCTTTACAAAAGGCGAAGGGGATTTTTAAAACGCAGAAAGTAAAGAATAAAAATTTAGAATGCTATCTTGACAGTGAACTTGTAGTCCAACACTTAAACCATAAATATAAAATAAAGGATAAAGGATTGCAGCCACTTTTCATAAAAGTTTGGAATCTGATTCTTGATTTTGATTCCGTGAAATTTATTCATATTCCACGAGAAAAAAACAAACTTGCTGATGAGCTTGTGAATGTGGAATTAGATGCGCGAGAGAAAAATAAAGGTTTGTTTTAGAATGATTTGAGTTTAAATATTTAGATGTTAGTATGTTAAGATGTTTATATGTTAAAATGATCTAGGGTTGACAAATCGGCAATTTTATATATACTTAAACAAGTTTAGGGTCCGTAAAACGCTTAAATTTTAAGGTGATAAGTTAGATAATCGCCCAGCACCAAGTTTTACAAAACAATTTGTATCAATAAGTCAAAATTAATTTTACCAAAGCAAGTTATTGAACAATATTGTAATGTAAAACTTGGTGCTGGGAGGAAAGTCCGAACACCCATCCCGCACCAAGTTTTATAAAATTATTTATAATAACAAATCACATTTTATTTCTTCGTATTAATTGCCAAATGTGATGTTTTTATAAAACTTGGTGCGGGATGAAGTAGGCAGTTGCTAACGGCAACCGCCCCGCACTAAGTTTATATATTAATCAAGTGCTCATGTACAATAATAAATTTATTTTATAATTGTAATTATAATCAGATTAATATATGGACTTAGTGCGGGGTAGGGAAAGTGCCACAGAGACGATACTAGCCGTGCGCAGCACGGAAATTCTAAAACCAAAATTCCAAATTCCAAACAAATCCAAAATTCTAAATCCAAAACATTAAACTTTTATTGTTTTGAACATTTGAATTTTGGTTATTGAGATTTATTTGTTATTTGTTATTTTGTATTTGGTGCTTCCGCGTTGTGTGCGGCAAAAGGTGAAAAGTTGAATAATGTTTTGAATCATTTAACGATTTAAAACTATATTCTTTCTTTGCCGGTGACGGCAAATGATGGTAAACCCTGCCTGGTGCAAGAACAAATCCAGACTAAGTTAGTTTGGAAAAAAGTAGTTCGCATGACTTTGTCAGTAATGGCAAGGCTAGATAGATGATTATCACCCCGCACCAAGTTTTATAATTACAATATATTTGGCAGTTAATACGAAGAAACAAAATATAATTTGTTATTATAAGTAATCTTGTAAAACTTGGTGCGGGGAACAGAATTCGGCTTATTGCTTGTTACCTTAAAATTAAAGCGTTTTTTTGATATATATTTTATATTGCTCCATTGTTGAATTGTTGTTATTATTATTCTGATGAAGCTTCACAACAATATAACAATACAACGATACGATATAAATATAATTTTATGAAAAAATCGGAATTAGTTTTTAACGCGCTCTTAGTCCCAATAGATTTCTTAATGATAGTTTTTGCAGGCATGCTTGCGTATTCTTTGAGGTTTAGCGTTGAATTTTCAAGCCTTAGGCCCATTGTTTTTGATTTGCCGTTTAGGCGTTTTATGGAGATAGTTTTCGCGGTATCTCCTATTTTTATTATATCTTTCGCGCTTATCGGACTTTATAATATGAGGAGTGTTCGAAAATTATGGAAAGAAATATTCCAGATTATGATCGGAGTTTCTGCCGGTTTTATGTTTATAATTTTTGCGGCTTTTATGCAGCGGGAAATGTTTTCATCCCGTTTTATATTTTTTGCCGGCTGGTTTTTTGTAATTATAACTGTTGTGTTTGGCAGGGTTGTAGTTAGAATTATACAGGGCTGGATAGCGAACAAATATAAATTCGGATTCCATAGGCTGGTTTTGCTTGGAGAAAATGGAGCTGTAAAAACTATCCAAAAAGAAATTAAACGCGATAAAGTTTTGGGCTATAAAATTGTCAGAAAACTGAGAGATTTTAAAGTTGAAGATTTAGAGAGAATATATAAAGATCCCGGCATTGATGAAATAATTTTGTGTTCTACTAATATTAAAGAAGACAGAATACAGGAGCTTTTGGATTTTTGCCAGGAAAAGAACATTGATTTCAAGTTTGTGCCTGATATGTTTCAGGCGCAAGCGGCTCTTTTTGAAATGCAAACTATATCTGACATAACTCTTATTGAGGTAAAGCGAACTCCTCTTGACGGCTGGGGAAAAATTTTCAAAAGAAGCATGGATATCATTGGTTCTTTTTTGGGACTTATTATACTTGCTCCATTTTTTATTCTTATGGCGATTATCATAAAAATGGACAGTGCCGGTCCTGTTTTTGAAAAGCTTGAAAGAGTTGCCAGAGGCAGAAAGTTTGGGCTTTATAAGTTTCGTTCTATGGTAAAAAATGCCCGCGAAATGAAATATGATAAAGATGGAAATCTCAAGCCTGAATTCGCAAAATATAATGAACGAGGAGAAGGCCCGCTTTTTAAAATGAAAAATGATCCTCGTGTGACCAAAGTAGGAAAATTTATAAGAAGAACTCGTCTTGATGAATTTCCTCAGCTTATAAATGTTCTTAAAGGAGAAATAAGCTTAGTCGGTCCCCGTCCGCATGAGCCCGAAGAAGTTGCGAAATACGAGAAACATCATAAAAAATTATTAGCCATAAAACCGGGATGTACGGGAATGGCGCAAGTCAGCGGCAGTTCTGGTTTAGATTTTGAAAGAGAAGTAAAATTAGATATTTATTATATTGAAAATTGGTCATTATTTTTAGATTTTATAATTATTATAAAGACATTGCTTATGTATTTAAGAGGTGATAGATCGGCGTGTTGATAACTCATAACTTATAACTTATAACTCATAACGTATAACTTGTAACATACCGTAGAGACGCAGCAGTACTGTGTCTCTACTAATTGGCGAATTTTGTCGTTGGCTCCATACTCCTGTATGGAGCCTTTTGTTTAATCTCGCTTTAATTGATATTAGGAGTTACACTTGTTGTTTATCGCAATAGGCTCCAGTCAGGAGACTGGAGCCAACGTCTTAAATTAGGAATTCCTACTTTTTCATTTCTGTGGTATAATATAAGTATATATAAATTATTCGTTATTTACGGCCATGAGATTTAAACTTTATTCTTTGGAAAGAATTTGTCGTTTTATAACAAGCAGACAAAAGTTGTTTTGTTTAATTTTAATTTTTATAGTTTCAATTTTTGCTTTTCCTGTATATGTGTATGCCGCGGGAGCTTTTACTTTTCTTGACAAGCCAGTTGTTGAAATAGTCAACGATTTTATAAAATTAATTTTGTCATTTTTAGGAAGAGTTTCCTTGCTTGTTCTTATTTTGGGAGGAGTGTTTTATGTAGTTTCCGGTTCAAATCCTGAAAAACAGGAAAAGGCAAAAAAAACTATTATTTTTGCGCTTTTAGGCCTTATGCTTGTTTTAGCTTCGCATGCTATTATTGTTATATTAGATAAAATGTTTGTTCAGACATAGAATTAGAATCTTTCCGCCCAAGGCGGACCAGCCTTGGGCTGGGAATTTTGAATGTCTGCTATAATAAGTGAAATTTACCTTTTAGGGTTTTATGGAATCTCGTTTGTTTAAACCATTTTTTTGAAATCCTAAAGGATAAATTCCATTTAACTTGGATTTTTTAGACAGCTTGGCCCATCACGCAGAAGCGCTTTGCATATATGTCTTTAAAACTTAATTTATGGCATTATGGGTTTAAAAAATGTAGAATATTATATCAGCCTTGCCATTTTAATGTTTTCAGTTTCTATTCCCGTAAAAGCGATGGAACTGCATTATTTTGACAAAGACATCGTAGAAGTTTTTAACGATGCCACGAAAATTCTTTTATCATACGCTGGCAAAATTGTACTCCTTTTTCTTATATTTGGAGGCGTGTATTATATAATGTCCGGTTCTGATCCTAAAAAACAGGAGAACGCGAAGAAGATAATTACTTACGCGTTGTTTGGTCTTGTATTTGTTTTGATCTCATATGCTATTATTGTTGCTCTTGATAGAATTGGCGTGTTGTAGATAACTTATAATTTAAGTTAGCTAATAAAATTATGAAAATTTTAATTTTAGGACATAAGGGAATGCTAGGTAATGAACTTGCGGATGTTTTTAAGGATAGGCATGAGCTTGTTTTATGGGACAGGGATCAAATTGACATTTCTAATAAAGATGATGTGATGAAAAAGATCGGTGAGTTAAAGCCGGATATCGTTATTAATGCCGCGGCATATACCGCGGTTGATAAAGCTGAATCGGAAAAAGATCTAGTTTATAAAGTGAATGGATGCGCGGTAGGATTTTTATCTACAATATGCAAAGAGATAAACGCTCTTTTTATACATTTCAGCACTGATTATGTTTTTGACGGGGAAAATCATATAGGATATAAAGAAAATCATCCATACAAACCGATAAATTTATATGGAAGATCAAAAGCTCTTGGAGAGAAAATGATATTGGACATTGAACCTAGATATTATATAATAAGGACATCATGGTTATTTGGAAAATATGGAAAAAATTTCGTGGAAACGATGCTACGGATTGCCAATGAAGGCAAGGATTTGAGAATTGTAAATGATCAATTCGGGAGCCCCACTTATGCCAAGGATATTGCAAAAAAAGTTAGAGAATTGATTGAATCTGAAAAGCCGTATGGAATTTATCACATCACAAATTCTGAAAGTTGTAATTGGTATGAATTTGCTTTGAAGATCTTTGAATTTTCCGGATTAGATCCAAATGTTCAGCCGGTAACATCTGAAGAATTTCCAACTCCCGCTAAAAGGCCGACATATTCAATGCTTGTAAACACAAAACTTTCTCCGATGAGGCCGTGGAAAGAAGCGTTAAAAGCTTATCTGGTTGAGACTGGGAGAATAAAATAAATTGTTCCATTGCTACATTGTTATATTGTTTTTATAAATTGCCATTTCAGATTTCTTTAAAATGAGAAATTTATTTTTCTTCCTGTCATTTCGAATCCCGATAGGGTGAGAAATCTATGAACATTACTATGCAGAGATAATAATAAATTTAGGAGAGATTAAGGTAATTTTTAGATCTCTTAATCGCTATCGCTCATTTCGAGATGACAATATACAGAATATAACAATTTAATAACATAATTTAATTTCTAATAAACAAAAAAATGGACAAGAAAAACAAAAAACACGATGTTGTTCCAGCAATGCTTTTTGTGAGCTTTATAGGAGTTGTCATTCTGACTCTTATTTTAATAAGCATGCCGGGATTTTAATGTTTTAAAAAACGAAATTCTGTTTTGTTACAGTCTCTGTCTGGAAACTGCAACGAGGAGAATATCAACGAACGAAGATTTAACAATTTAACAATTTTAGACTGCAGAAGAACACTTTTGTCATCTCGAAGGAGTGATAACGACTGAGAGATCTATAAACTGAATAAGTCTCATTTAAGCCTTTTTTATTTCTGGCATAGTAATATTTACAAATTTCTCACCCTATCGGGTTCGAAATGACAGTTATAATAAAGTGTTCTTCTACACTCTAAATTTAACAATATAGCAATTTAATAATAATCCATTAAACTAAAAATATGAAGGATGATTTCAAATTAGATCCGGATCGTTATTACAATATTAACGATTCAAAAAAACAAAAAGATTTAAGCAAGCCGAAAACAAAAGATTTTTCTCTGTTATTTATCGCGCTCTTTCTTTTTATTTTTATTGGTCTTGGCGGAGCGTTGTTGGTCTCCAAAATTAATAATGGCGCGACAAATCCCTTTTTTCCGAGCAAGCCTCCGATAAAAGAAGAAAATGACGGAGCCGTAAAAAAGTTTAAAGATTACACGGAGTTGAAAGAGTTTTTAGAAGAAGGTTCAAGCGCGATTTCCGGTATGTCTTCTTACATGGGAGGCGCTCTTTCATTTGAAAGCAGAGGCGAAATTATGGATTTTGAAGGTTCTAATACCGGAATTCAGGCATGGGGATCCGCGGAAGCGCCAGCTAGCGCTCCGATTAAAGGAATGGGCGGTGATGATTATTCCACAACCAATATTCAAGTCGGAGGAGTTGACGAGGGAGATATTATAAAGACGGATGGAAAATATATTTATACAGTCACTGGGAATGAAATCGTTATAATTGACGCGTACCCGGCCGACAATGCCAAAGAACTTTCAAGAATAAAGCTTGATTCGCGTCCAAGCGGGATTTATATAAATGGCGGCAAGCTGGCGGTTTATGGGCAAAATTATAATATTTACACAGCGGAAGAATACAAAAATATTCTTCCTTCAAGGCGCAATAACTATACTTTTTTGAAGGTTTATGACACGAGCGACAAAAGCAATCCCGTTTTAAAAAGAAGTTTTGATTTTGAAGGAAGTCTTGTTAATTCCAGGATGATCGGAGATTACATTTATTCCGTAACTTCCAGCTATAATTATTACTATGACGATGAATTTCCCGTTCCGGCAGTAATTGAAAACGGAAAAGTTTTGAGCAGCGATAAGAGCACCGCGAATTATTATTCTCCAGATATTTATTATTTTGACATTCCATACCATTCTTACAATTTTACGACAGTATCAGCTTTAAATATAAATGATGATTCGGAAAAAATAAGCAGTGAAGTTTATCTTTTAGACGGACAGCAGAACAATATGTTTGTTTCACAGAGTAATATTTATGTGACATTTAACAAACAAGTCAGTGAAATGGAACTTGCTATGGAAGTTATACGGGAGATGATCGTTTTGAGGCTAGACAAAAAAGATCAAGAACGCATCGCGGAAATACAAGCAGTAAAAAATTATATTTTATCGCCCGAAGAAAAATTAATGAAAATAGGATTAATATTCCAAAGATTTTCTGAGTCATTGACCAAAGAAGAGCAAAAATCTCTTGAGAAAGAGTTGGAAGAGAAAATGAAGCAAAAATATGAAGATATTTCTAAAGAGCTTGAGAAGACTGTGATTCATAAGATAGAAATTAATGATGGCAAATTGAAATATAAAACTTCCGGAGAAGTTACTGGTAGAGTGTTAAATCAATTTTCTATGGATGAAAACGGAGGATATTTCAGGATCGCGACTACTAAGAACAGAAGCTGGTCAAGATTCGGAGATGAAAACACTAAAGAGTCGTACAGCAATTTATATGTGCTTGATGAAAATATGAAAGTTGTCGGAGAAGTTGAAGGACTGGCGAAAGGAGAAAAAATTTATTCTGTTCGGTTTATGCAAAATAGGGCGTATATGGTTACTTTCAAGCAAGTGGATCCGCTGTTTGTTATTGATTTGAAAAAACCGACAGATCCGAAAGTTATGGGAGAATTAAAAGTTCCTGGATATTCCAGCTATTTGCATCCTTATGACGAAACGACTTTAATAGGCCTTGGAAAAGAAACAAGTGATAGGGGTATAGTAATAGGAGGAATTAAACTATCTTTATTTGATGTGTCTGACATTAGCGATCCGAAAGAGATTGATAAGTATGTTTTAGGGGATAGAAGCAGCAATTCAATCGCGATTAATGAACATAAGGCATTCTTGTTTTCAAAAGAGAAGAATCTGCTTGTGATTCCCGTGAGTATGCGAGAAGATGTTGTAGAAATTCAAAAAGGAATAACACCTGAAGAAAATATAAAAATTATGCCGCCAATTAAGAAGAGATATTTTAACGGCGCCGCAGTTTTCAAAGTTGATAAAAACGGATTTGAACTTCAAGGAAAAGTTGATCATTCAAATAAAGATAATAGTTATAGATGGAATAATGGCGTTCAGAGAAGTTTATATATAGAAGATATATTATACACTTTGTCTAACAAATATCTTAAGATGAATAACCTGAGCGACGTTAAAGAGGTTAATAGTTTGGAATTAAGGGAAGATGATGATACAGATCTGATGCCAAAACCGACACCAGTGCCAATGCCTGAACCGATTTTTTGAGGATACAAAAAATGATCTCTGTTCAACAATATAAAAAATAAATTAAATCATGTTAATATAATTAAAATAATCTACTATAAGTTTAACTAATCAATAACAACAAAAACATGAAACCACACAATAGCGGCGAACAACAAGTAGTTAATTGGATAAAAATAGGAATAGCAGTTACTATTTTTTCTATGGCTATTTTTGTTGTCATAATTAAGACAGGTTTTTTAATATCTACAGTTAGTCCAGTGTCTATAAACCATATTCTTTCCGATACTTATGCCAAACCGGCCGCCAACCCCTCTCTTGCAAATCCAAACAACCAGACAAACGTTCATGGTCGAAAAGTTGTCAAAATTGGCTCGCAAATATGGATGGCTGAAAACCTGAATACGGGAACAAGAATTGACGGCGCGAGCGGACAAACTGACAATGGCATCATAGAAAAATACTGCTTTAACAATAATGAAGAAAATTGCGCTACGGACGGCGGATTATATCAATGGAATGAGGCAATGGGATATACTGTCGCGGAAGGCGCTCAAGGCATTTGTCCTAATGGCTTTCATATTCCAACTGACGCTGAATTGTGTATTTTGGAGCAGTATGTTGACAATTCCATAACTTGCGGTTCAACGGGATGGAGAGGTACGGACGGAGGAACTAAACTTAAAACAGGGGGCGCGAGTGGATTTGAAAGTATTTTTGCCGGAGAGCGTTATCCTAACGGGTCGTTTAAATACAGAGGACCGTATGCCTATTACACTTTTCTTTGGTCTTCTACGGAGCAGACGGCAAGTAACGGATTTAACGCGTGGCCTCGATATTTAAGTTCGTCCGTTTCTACTATCGGACGATACGCGCACGGCAAAGCTCACGGTTTTTCTATTCGCTGTCTTAAGAATTCTTCCCTACACGATCCTTCTGTTTCTGTTAAGAAAATGAAACCGTAAGCTTAAAGTTTTACGTAAGCGATAAATTAAAATAATTTAAAATTTAGTTTGAAGTTTATGATTATTTACGACATCATCCCGCCAGAAAAGAGAAAGCAAATTTCTTATTTGCCAAAACCTCGGCAAGTAAAAAAAGCGTCAAAAAAAGCGCTATCTGTTTTGTTAATTGCTTTTTTGCTTATCCAAATTATAGCCGGGCCGTTTATTCCCTTTAATTTTTCGCAGAATCCGCCGCGTGTTTCTTTGCAGGAAGCAAGGGCGGATGGAACACCAATAGCAACGTGTGCGGAATTGCAAAATATGGAGAATGATTTAACAGCTTCATATTATTTAACGAATGATATTGATTGCTCGGATACGACAACCTGGAACAGCGGACAAGGGTTCAGGCCTGTTGGATACTATGAAGCGACTACTTGGAGCGAATTCCACTTCACTGGAAGTTTTGACGGACAAGGATACAAAAT
>JAGLXN010000043.1 GCA_023132875.1 Candidatus Parcubacteria bacterium | reverse complement strand
GCGGAGAACCTTGGGATCAAGTATGAGGTCCGTCCAATCCAAAATATCGTCGATGCGATTGCGGAAACAGCAGGTACGTTTGAAGGATCTCTCAGCTATGAAAATATTCAAGCAAGAGCGAGGATGGAGATTTTAGCAGCTGAGTCCCAGAACTTTGGCGGCATTTATCCTTGTAATGCGAATAAAGTCGAATTGGCGTTCGGCTACGGCACTCTTAATGGCGATTGGGCTGGGTATATGGCAGTGCTTGGCGATTTGGTTAAACGTGAAGTTTATCAGTTGGCTGATTATATGAACCGCGCAGTTTATGAAAGTGAAGTGATACCGGATGCGTGTTTCGAAATACGGCCGTCTGCGGAGCTAAGCAAAGACCAGGAAGATCCTTTTTATTATGGTGGTCTTGATCACAGAGGTTATCATGATGAAATGGTTCGCGCTTTTACCGAGTTTCGAAAAAACTCAGAATGGTTTCTAGAAATGTATCTAAATGATCGATTGGAATATGAGTTAAAACTTGATCCTGGAACATTAGCAGGACATTTCAGAAATCCGCGAGACTTTGTTGAGGATCTGGAAAAAAACTGGATGAGGCTCCATGGGTCATATTTCAAGCGGGTAGTAAGCGTACCGGTTCCAGTCGTGAGCAAGCGGGCATTTGGCTTTGATCTGCGTGAGTCGATAATGCCCACGCACTTCACCGAGCGCTATAAAGATTTGAGAGAAATAATTCTCAGGAGGTAACAGAATATATAAAAATAAATTTAAAGCAACAAGGCGGATCGGAAAGAATTCGTTCCGCCTCAATCTTTTTTATTTAATCTTCAATTATATTCATTTTTAGATTTTAGCTTGTCCTGGTTAAATGATAAGTTAAAACCTAAATTTGAAAGAGAAAAATCGAATTTGGGCAGTTCTTTTACAACTGAATGAATAGAAAAAACAAACAAGAATGGAGGTGAATTAATGGCAATTGAAACACAATCAATTTCGGTTGTTCCTGAGAATGTTGGTTGCAATCAAAAATGTAAATTTTGTATTGCGAGGATGACCTCTTCTCCTGAAGCTGGAAAGTTTAATGAGGAGAAATATCTCAAAAAATTAGGAAGAGCGTTGAAATATGTAAAAAGTGGTAACGCTCAGACCGCAATTATTACCAGCAAAGGAGAAACGCTTCTTTCAAGCAAAGACTATCTTTTGAAGATTATTGGCCTTTTAGAGAAGGATTTTGGTCAAATTGACCTTCATACCAACGGTTCTTTGCTTACCAGAGGAATGGCTGAGAATTTCTATGACGCTGGTCTTACTAATGTGACACTATCTGTTCCAAGTCTGAACAGGCATAACTTGATAAGTATCACTGAAGATTTTGTGGATTATAGAAACATTATCGGTTTTTGCCGAGATATTGGCTTGGCGGTTCGTCTAAGTTGTGTTACGAACAAACAGGGAGTCAAAGATCTTAGTTCTATGCTTGAATATATAAAGGAAGCGAAGCTGATAGGAGCTCATCAAATTGTTTTTAGGGAATTATGGATTCCTGAAAAGTCGGAACAGAGCAACCCGGAAGTTTACAGGTGGAGTCAGGAGAATTTTATTCCGCTTGGAAATTTCAGAGAATTTGTAGAACGGCTTGAAAAAGAAGGAAAAGCTCACTACATATTCACTCTTCCTTGGGGAGAAAAAGTCTATGATATAGAGGGAATGAATATTACTTGCGCAACCTGCACGACAAATTATTATAATTCAGTGTGCAATACGGGATCGTGCGGTAGTAGCAGCACAAATGTCAGTAATACGATAAAAAGTGTTGTATTCCTTCCAGATGGCCACTTGTATTCCACTTGGGAATTTGAAGGGTCAATGATCTTCTAGTAAGCAGTATTGATCAAACCCGGAGAGATCTTAACAATTTCTCCGGGGGAAACATCTTATAGCTTGAGAGGTGATTGAAATGAAAATAGGAATTGTTTATGATCGCAAAAAACCGGAAGCGAAGAAACTTGCTTTGGAAGTCAGGGACTGGCTGAAGGAGAAAAAGCATCAGATTTTTCTAAGATTGGGTAATTCCGTTTTGGAAGATCTTGACTTTGTTATCACTTTTGGCGGCGATGGTTTGATCCTTCATACCGCTAATAAAGTGGCGGCCTATAAAACGCCGCTTCTCCGGGTTAATTTTGGATATGTTGGTTTTCTGGCTAATGTAAAGCCGGCGGAAATTTTTGAGAAGCTGTCGGCAATGCTGGGTGAAAATAATTACATCATTGTCAAAAGGACCAGAATAGAAATTTTGGTTAAGGACAAAGAGGGCAATCTGTTGGCTAGGAAAGACGCTCTTAATGACATAGTCGCGGAGAGAGTTGATACTCAGGCAATTGCCTGTGAAGTCGTTGTTGACGGCGAGCGTAATGAATATCGCGGCGATGGAATTATCTTTGCCACCAGGACCGGCTCAACCGCTTACGCGGAAAGTGCCGGAGGACCGACCTTAATAAAGGATGATAAGTTTATTCTGCGAGTGATCTCGCCGAGCAATAGGGAACAGATGCCTTATCTTATTAAATCGGACAATTTCGTTTTTGAGGTAAGGAAAGTGTCAGGTAAGGCGAGATTAGCAGTGGATGGCAAGAAGATCGCTGTCTTGCGGGGCAATGAACAGATAGCCATTCAACGATCGTTGCGAGAAACCTTCTTTATTGAAGTTGGCGATGTTCCTAAGATCAAGGAGGAGCTATGAAGGACGAAATAATCAGAACAAGAACTATTTCAAAAGGAAAATTTTTGGAATTAGTAAATATTGACTGGATTGACAGCGAAGGCAACGCGAGAAGATGGGAAGCCGTTAAAAGAACGACTGGCACGGACATTGTTTCTGTCATACCGATTACGGACAATGGCAAAATAATTCTCATAGAGCAATTCCGTCCGCCGGTTAACGGAAAGGTGATTGAGTTTCCCGCGGGGCTGCGCGATGAAGACGAGAATCTTCAAGTTTCAGCTTTAAGGGAGTTGGAAGAAGAAACAGGATATCAGGCTGGCAAAATCAGAAAACTATTTGCCGGACCCGTCTCCGCTGGACTTTCCTCCGAATTTCTGACTGTCTTTCTGGCTACGGATTTAAAATTTATTGGCAAGAAAGATGGACGGGAAGAAAGAGGAATTATTGTCTATGAGATTCCGCTTGAAGAGACAGATGAATGGCTTAAAGGAAAAGAAGACGAGGGAATGCTAGTGGATGTAAAAATCAGAGGACATATAAGTTATATCAAAAATATCTTAGCACCATAGTACAGTCTATGGTACTAGGGAATGTTTCGGGAGGATGATAATAAGATGGAGAGAATAGGATTAGTGATAGCAAGAATGCAGCCATTGCATCTCGGACATATTTCATTGATGGAAACAGCTTTTTGTGAGAATGGTAGTATTGTAATTTGCATCGGATCTGCCCAAAAAGCCGATCCTCTTTCCGTAGAGGAACGGCGAAAGAGAATAATTAAGAAACTTGATTCTCTCGGATATAATACAAGGCTATATAAAATCTTTGCATTAGACGATATTGAATCTGACGAAGAATGGCCGTTGTATTTGAAAAACGGATGCGGAATTACAGATGAAACGAGTAATACTTTCTACACTTCTGACAATTTGCCGGAAAGCTATTTGGAAGCAATGAGAAATCTAGGTTTTCAAATAAAAACTGTCGTCAGGGGTTCATTTAATTATAAAGCTCCTGACGGCAGATACTATACTGTGTCTTCCGCGACTGAGATTAGGAAAATTTGTGAAAAGCTTGGGCTAGAAGTATGAATAAGAGGTGAATAAAAATGATATTAAACGAAGCAGAGGAAGTTGCACGAATAGAGAAGATAATCAAATCTATGTTCGGAGAGAATGCGCTTCCGAAAAGCAAGATCAGAAAAGCGATTAGGCACTTTAAAGATGGAGATTACTATGACCTGAGGGTAGATCCAGGAGATCCGCTTATAATGGACTGGTATCACTTATTAGTGATGTTTGTTGCGTTTGAGGGGAATCTTGATCAAAGGAGTGTTTTTTATCACACGATGAGAAAAATTCCGGATGATCTGGAGAGCAGTTATTTCTTGGTTTCCGGTATGAACTTCTTGCTAAACCATTTAGCAAAACTTAAGTTCGAAGAATATCATATTGAAGCTATCCAAAGAATGGCTGAAGAAATTGATGTGGATCTGCCGGCTGATTTCATTGAATATCTCAGAGGATTTCAATTCAAGGCAGATGTTATGATTGTTCCAGAAGGAAGCGTTATGCATCCAGGAGAACCGTTTGTTAAAGTAACCGGGACTTTCGCGGAAACGCTTTTTGTTGAGTCTTTAGTGATCTCAACTCTGACTTTTATGACAGGTGTTGCGACAAAGACATCGGGAGTCATAACTGAAGCAGGAAATATTCCTGTATTTGGATTTGACTTAAGAAGATCTCCGAACATATTTGCGTCATGGGCAACTTTGGTCGCGGGATGTGCTGGAACTTCAAATATGAAGGCGGCACAGGTTTTTGGCGCAAAGGTAACCGGAACGATGATGCATGCGTTCATAATGTTGATTGGGAACGAATTGCTTGCTTTCTATCTGTTCTGGCTTATCACGAAAAGCGCTGTCTTTTTGATTGATACTATCAACACAATGCAGGGTGCAATAAATGCTATTGAGATCGCAAAGATCATCAATGAAAAAATTGCAGTCCGGCTTGATAGCGGAGATCTAATAGATCTAATTCACGAGATATCTGTTTTAGATAGTGAAAATTGGATCGATACAATAGTTCTTACGAATGATTTGAATAGAACAAAAATAAGAGCGATCACCGAGGCTCTTGTAAGGCTTGGAATAAAAAAGAAGATAGTAATTGGGATCGGAACGAATTTGGTAAATATCAATCCGATCGCAAGTGTCTATAAGATAACTGCGGCACAAGAGAACGGATTTTTCCGGTCATGCATAAAATTGTCAGATGATGTTGAAAAGGAGAATCTGCAAGGTGATATTGAGATATGGAGGGAATACCAAAACGATAAAGCAATTAGAGATGTGATCTCTCTTGCGAGTGAAGGAAGTCCTGGCGTAAATTTCAGGAGAATAATGATTTTGGCAATGAAAGAAGGGGAATTGATAGTTGACCTTTTGGAATTGGCAAAGATTCAAGCATTTGCAAAATTGAATGTTGGAACATTACCTGACATTTACAGGAAAGGAGATAGCTCTGTGAATTTTCCTGTTAGTCTTAGCGAAGGAGCAAGGAAGCTCAAAGAAGAAGCTAGGAAAGAAGCTACGACCTTTGATGAAGAGACGAGAGAAAGAACATTAGTCATGATAAGAGAAATGGAAAGACAAAGGAAAAAAACAATAGAAGTAAAGAACGGAGGAAGATGAAATGGTAAATGTGACAATGAGAAAAGGTTTAATATTGGTAGTAGACGATATAAATGGTTTTCTCAAAAAAGGAATCCTTGCTGATAAGAAGAATATGGTGGTTGTTCCAGAGACAAAAAATCTCTTAAGAAGGAAAATTTCTGAAGGATGGGAAGTTCTATTTCTATGCGATAATCACAAAAAGGGAGATCCTGAACTTCAAATATTTGAGGATCACTGCATGGCTGGGACAGAGGAAGCTAAGGTAGTTGATGATTTGTTTGAATTTGTCACTCCAGAGAACTACATTCCAAAGCCTGGTCATGATGGGTTCTATGGTACTAATCTGGAAGAAATTCTTAAACAGAAAAATCCAGAAAAGGTGATCGTTGTTGGCGTTTGCACAGATATCTGTGTACTTTACACAATAATCGGTCTACGCAATATTGAACTGGATTGTCAGGTGATAGTTCCAAAAGATTGTGTTAGAGCGTTTGATGTGGACAACACAGATGTGTGGCTTGCTCACATGAAAAATGTTTTGGATGTCCAAATAGTTGAAAAACAGGAGGAAATATAAAAACTAAAAAATAAATCAATAAAACATTATATAATAAATTTAAAGCTATCTGCGTTGCGGATAGCTCTTTTTTTGTTTTAGGAATTTTAAATGAATGAATTCCCCGTAACAAGCTGATGGGTAATTTGTTTGATTAAAACTAATAAAGACATCTAAAACAGCCTGTGCATAACAAATTTGCGCAAGGTTATAAATATGGTTATCATATTAAATAGTTAGGGCTCGTCCAGAAAAATATAAATTTTAATAAATTAAGAAAAAAAATATGAAACAAAAAAGACTTTATCGTTCGCAAACGGACCGTGTTTTGTTCGGTGTTTGCGGAGGACTTGGAAAATATTTTGGAATTGATCCGGTTATATTCAGAATATTATTTGTAATATTTTTCTTTATTGATGGAATCGGACTTATTGCTTATCTGATTATGATCTTGATCATTCCAAGTGAAAAAAGCGTTGGAAAAGATGATAAAGAAAAAGGAGAGGTGGATGAACTTGCGGAAAAAATTGAAAAAGGCGCGGAGGAGCTTGCAAGCAAAGCAGAAACAGGCGATTTTCTTCCTAGCGGGAGATCCGCTAATTACTTAGGCATCTTTATAATTTTTATCGGATTATTATTTTTAGCAAGAGAAACTTTTCCTTTACAATGGTTATTCCACAGTGATGTTATTTTGCCGTTTGCAATAATATTATTAGGTCTGTATATTGTTTTAAAAAGTAAAAAATAAATATGGAAAACAATAATACCGAGCAAAACAATGATCAAGAGCAAAGGCTATCTGAAAAAAAACAGCCATTCTATGATCGTAAAAACAAAGGATTTAATTTCGGCAGCCTATTTCTGGGTTTGATTGTTTTGTCTGTCGGAATATTTTATCTTTGTAAAAATTATGGCTGGCTTCCGGAAAATTTGAATCTGGAAATTTTGCGGCTTTGGCCAGTTCTTATTATCGCCGTTGGCTTGTCGCTTCTTAATAACAGAGGCTTCTTGTCAAAAACAATAGGCTTTATAATTTTTCTGATTGTAATTACGATCACATCGTTTATCATATTCTATGGGGTTAAAAACGATACTAAGCCTATCTTAAATGAGAATCCTTTCAAAATTGAAAGAAGCGAGAAAACAAATTATTCATCTATTGTGATCAAGAGCGGAGCGGGAAAAGTGAATATCACAGGCGGATCAGAAGAACTTGCTGACGGCAATTTGAGATCCAATATTTCAAATCTCAAAATAGATAACGACACATTAAGCGAAAAGCAAAAACTGTCCCTAGAAGTTGAAAGCAAGAACAGGATAGAATTACTAAGCGAGGTTAAAAATGATCTAACGTTAAAGCTGAATTCCGAGTTGCCCACGGATATTTCTTTGAACTTGGGAGTAGCTGACTCAAAACTTGATCTCAGGGAGGTGTTGGTTAATAATCTTGATATTGAAATTGGAGTCGCGAACTTGGATTTGATCATGGGAGACAGAGTTGAGATGGCAAAAGTAAATTTGAGATCAGGCTTAAGCTCTGTCAAAATTAGCTTGCCGGGCAATGTCGGGTCAAAGATAATTATCAAAGAAGGACTTTCAGTAAAGCAGTTGGAAGATTTTGAAAAAATTAATGACGAAACTTATCAAACCTCAAACTACGACGAAGCTGAAAAGAAAATTGAAATAGATCTGGACATAGGTCTTTCAAGGCTAGAAATTAATCATGATATTTAAGAGTTAGAAAAAATAACTAAATTTTGATATTTTGCTAACTATAAAAAACACTTTTTAAAAGTGTTTTTTTGTATATATTTTTCTTTACTAAAAGGACATTATGTGTTAAAATAAAAAAAGAGTTTAATTTTAATCAATAATTTTTTAAAAGAAAGGAACAAAAAAATGAAACAAAATAAAAGAGGGATTCTGATACTTGCATCAATGATCCTGTCAATCGGCTTGATATGCGGGGTGCAAGTCGTTCAGGCGGATGATGGAGATATAGTCAGTATCTCATTAAAGGATGCCAATGAAAATGGCAAAATTGATGAGGTACATATTACAGTTGATTATACGGGTACTGCTACTGCGATTGATCCTGATCCTGTTATTGCTACTGTTGATCCTATCAATGAAACAATCAGTAAGTTTGTAGTTACTAATAATAACAGTATTGCTGTCACTGTTGGATCTATTGAATTTGAAAGTAATAATGAAGATTATACAACAGCGACTTTTAAGCTGCTTTTGGACGAGTCTGATGAAAATTTGGGTGTTGATACATCTGAAACGGCTTTAGATGTTGCTTATACACCGGACGGTTCTGACTCTGATTTGAAAATTACTGGCGATTCCACTCCGGCTTATATAGCGGAAATTAAAAGTGGTACTACAGGAGAAGGTGGTATTACAGAAGAAGATGGCGCTGCACCAGTAATGATTAGCGCAACTTATAAAGATATTGATCCGGAAGACGAAATGGTAGACAGTATAGATGTTACTTATTCAGAAGATATAGAAGAGAATTCTACTTTTGTAGAAGATGAATGGTCTTTTCCTACTAATTTACATAATTTAGTTATTCTTCCTAGTGATAGCACAATTTCATTAACTGATGTTCATATCGCAATTGATCCAGATAACAGTGTAAATATCAATGACACAACTACTAATGATACTATAGTGGGATATGTTGTTGTTACTGGTACTAATGGTGGAATAATTGATGGTGCTGGTAATTATGCAAAAGACCAAGAACTGCCAGTTGGTGTTGAGGGAGACGAAGAAGAAGATGAAGAAGAAGACGAAGATTTTATACCGGTACCTGGCTACGGGACTGCAAGATCAAAACAACCAAATCCTAATTCTGGAGTAACTCTTTATAGAGTAGATGGTGATCCCAGGGTCTATGTTATTAAGAACAAGAAAAAACATTGGATAAAAACTCCAAAAGAGTTTGAAGCTGGTAATTATAGTTGGAGTGCAGTTCAGGTAGTATCTGCTGAAGTTCTAGGAGAATATCCTGATGCAGAAACTTCTACAACAGAACTTTTAAGAGCGGTAGGTAGTTATAAAGTATATAAGATTGAAAATGGAAAGAAACGTTGGATAAAAACTGCGGGAGAATTCAATGCCGCGGGATATAAATGGAAAGACATTAAGGAAGTTTCTTTAGAGGCTCTAGCTTCTTATCAAAATGAAGTTTCATCCGAACTTTTAAGAGCAGTAGGTGATTATAAAGTATATAAACTTAAAGGAGGAAAAAAGTATTGGATAAGAACTATAGGAGAGTTTAATGCCGCTGGATATAATTGGGAAGACGTAGAAGAAGTGACTACTGAGACTTTAGACGATTATCCTGATTCAAATTAAGAGATGTTTTAATAAAGATTGTAAATACTTCAGTGTTGAAATAAAGAAACTCCAAAACCGCCTGAGCAAGCGTACGCTTAGCGGATAAAAAAGAGCGGGGGACTTTCCCCGCTCTTTTGTTATTTTTTATTTACGATAATATATAAACCCGCCAGTTGTTCTGGCTTTTAATAAAAGATTTGATTTTTTCTTCTTGAGATTCACAAGAGAAAAATTCTTTTTCCGCCTGAATATCCGTTGATACTCTTGTATAAACAGCACAGTTTTTAAATTTAATTGAAATTTTATGAAAGCAATGGTAAAATAATATAAGGAAGGTAATTAATTAATATAAAAACATGAAACACAAAGTTCATCGCTTAGATGTCAAAAGCGACAATATGCAGGAAAAATTAGAAAAATTTTTAAATGAACTTGATGGAGAAATTATTGCGGTAATTCCGAATGTGAAGCCCACCTTCCAGCTTATGGGGGCAACAGCAAAAATAAATTATCTGTTAATCGTGGAAAAAGTGGATGCATAATATTAATAATGTTTTTAATGTCTATTGATTTGTAGTATCTATTAAACGCTGCGTTATTGTTTTTTATAATATTATAATTAGGTTCAAACATCCCTTCCAGGGCGGGCAGGTCCTCCTAAGGCGCTGTGCCCGCCTTGGGAGGGGGCAGGCTTTTGCGATGCGGATGAAAAAATCGAACTACTTTCCGGTTTTTTTGTTATTTTTTATTTATGACAAAATAATAAATCTGCTAAAAAATCAAGTATATTTTAGTTTGTTTTGATGTTATTTCAATTTTATGATTACTTTTGAAATAATCAATCAATCATTTTTTAAGTTGTTGGCTAAATTTTTGTTCCATAAAAAAACAGATGAATAAATATTTCATCTGCTTTTGAATAACCAACAATAAATTTAAAAAAACAGATGAAATAGCGACTTGCAATTACACCTGGTTTTTTTGTTGGGCTAACTGATTTTTAATGACTATATTGCAAACTATAGCCCCAGTTAATTAATAACCAACTTTAATTTATGGTAATTTATCTAGTATAAAAAAGTATCTTTTCAAAGTTCAATTAATTCTTCACGATATTAAAATCAGTTTAAACTATATTTTTAATTTTGGCAAGTTTTAGAGAATTTTTATTTATATTGATTAAAACATTTATCTTCAATAGACTTTTTTCGTTTTTCTGCTTCATCCCAATCACTCTGATAAGCATTATAAGTACCTTTTTCTTCATCGGCGAGAGTACCATTAAGTTTTATATAACTCCAATAGGCGTCTTCGGCAGTTTCCAAACAAAGTTCTAAATTTACTTTTTTTCTCAACTCTTCCATTTCAACATCTTCTTTTTCTTCTTTAATTCTTTCTTCTTTTTCTGTCTCGAGTAATAATTTAGCCCTATCTATTTTGTAATCGTTCTCTTGTTTTTTTCTCTTAAGTTGTAACTCTGCTTGCTGATTTTGATAATAAATAACAGGTATTACTGCTAAAATAATAATTAACAATATTTTAAACCAATTTTTCTTTATTTGTTCTTTCATAATTAAAATCAAATGTTCTTTAAAAATTTTTCGACTAAATTATTTCCACCCATTATTTTTAACTCTTGTAATATTGCAAATTGACAATGCATTTGACGGCTTCTTGGGACAACAATAAAAGGAGGAGACTCTGAATTATTATTTAAAAAGCATTGAGGAGCTACAAATTTGTCGTGATTTCCGCGTCTATTATTCTTTTTTTGGAATCCAATCTTTTTTAAGGCTTTAATACATTGTTTTCTGTTAAAATCTTTTTTACTCATATTAAGCCTCCTGCATTACTTTGTTATTTTCCATTTTAAAAATTCCATGACCGTGAATATTTAATGAATCATAAACTATATCTCCTTCTCGTTTTGGGACATCATAATAAGTTAAAATAGCATCATTAAACATTTTTATAAGTTCTTTTCCGTTTTCTGCTTCGGTAATAAGACCAGGTAAATCTTTAGAAGTCAAAATAAAATAACCGTCTTTTGTAAAAGCAATATCTAATTCCAATTTTTCTGGAATTCCATATCTATTTTTTATTTCCTGTGGATATTGAGAGGGATAAATAGACCTAAATATTTTGTTGATACATTTTTTCATAATTTTAATTTATTTTAACTTATATTTATTTTTATTATACCATAACATTCCAAAATTAAAATAAGGGTAAAAAAAGCGATAAGTAGGTCAAAACGCTGTTACTTATCCCCTTATAATTAGATAATTCATTTAATTTTATCATATCTTTACTTTATCTCATTTCAATTATTTGTCAATAAAATAATTTACTTGATATATTAAGGAAAGAGATTGAATTGGATAATGTGTGATCTGAATATTTGGAAAATGTTTGAGTGTAAAATTTAAACAAATAAAATACTTGCATTAAGCAAGTATTTTAAGTTTTTATTTTGTTTAATAATCTGTTGTTTTCAATTGCTATAAATGCTACTCCTTGACTAATCCAATATCTATCTAAAATATTTTGAATAGTTGGAGATTTTTCTTTTACAAATTTCTTAATGTCGCTAGACGGAACTAATAATTCGCCTGCAAAACTATCAGCTTCTTTATTTTGCGATTTTTCAGAGAATTGATCACAATCATCAAAAATAGAGGTATGCTCTAAAACAATGTGACCTATTTCGTGAGCTACTGTAAACCTTTGTCTAACAACTGAAATATTTTTACTATATAAAATAAAACAAATGCCGTTGTTACTCGTTCTTGTTATACCATCAATCGTCAAATTCTCACTTTTTATTTTTATTCCCAATTTTTGAATTATATCATTTAATTGAATAGGTATCTTTTTATCGCAAAAATCATTCCAAATTTCTGTTGCCTTTAATTGGGCATTTTTTATTTTAGGTTTTAGCATATCATCTGCAACACTTTTATATTCATTTGTCATCTTTTCCGCTTTTTATATAATTAAAATAATCCTCAATTTTGTTCTTATCTGATTGAGTTAAGTCTTTGCTGGCTCGTAAAGCCTCTTTAAAGATTAAATTATTTTTAGTAATTGTTGAATTTGTTTTTTCTTCACCTATAAGATTAGCAACAGTAACCCCCAACTGTTTGGCAATAGCCATTAAATCAACTGTTGTTATATTTCTTTCTCCTTTTTCTATAAAAGCAATATAAGTTGCTGTTTTTTTTCCAATTCTTTTTGCCAAATCTTCTTGTGACCAACCCCATTCCTCCCTATGGGATTTTATATTTTTTCCTATTATTTTTTTTGTTTGATCGTTCATATATTTATATATTATCTCTTTGTAAATAAAAAGTCAAGCTATCAGTAGAAATCAATGAAAATGATATTTGACAATATTAACCACATAGTATAAAATATAGTTATCACTAAGTAAATAATTAAAATATATGCAATTAAAATTTCTCCATTGAAAAAGACACATAAATCGTTAGTACTGATGTGTCTTTTCCTAAAACAATTATATAATTATTATTACAAACATAATTATAGCAGGTTCTTTGAGTATTAACAAATCTAAATAATTAATTTATATTATCATGAAGTACTTAGTAAATAAAAACGCACAATATAATGGTGATCATGAAGTTCATAATGAAACATGTAATCATCTACCTAATCCAGAAAATAGAAAATATCTAGGTTATTTTTCTAATTGTCGCGATGCCGTTAATGAGGCAAAAAAATATGACTCTGATGCAGATGGTTGTTACCATTGTTGCATTGAGTGTCATACAAGCTAAATAGTTTTGTGGCGGGATAGAAATATTTTATCCCGCCATAACAAATAATAATTATTAACTACAAATAATATGAAAGTATTACCATATTATTCAATTCAACCAAAAATTGAAGTATATCATAATTCCAATAAATGCACAGAGGGTAATAACATTGAAAATCGTAATCGTCGTTCTGGAACAGGGGGAAAGAGATTATGTGATCATTGTAAGCGACTCGAAAAGTAGATAAATGATAATAGAGGAAGTAATATACTTCCTCTATTTTACTATTATGAAACACATAAAAAGGTTCCAACATTGTCCCAGACCCCAAGCTAGTCAAATAATCGCTTATACAAGCGATTGTTTTTATATCCCTAGTATGGGATTTGAACTTTTAAGGTTATTGAAATGTTGCTTTTTATTGTTTTAAGTGATAATATGCAAATATAATATTTAATTAAAGCGATTAAAACAAATATATGCCAACCAAAGAAGAGATTACTCAAAAAATAAATGACGTAAGTGCCATTTTGAGTCAAATACTAGAATATGATATTGATAAAGATTTAGTAAGAACAGAGGGTCTTGGAACACAATTAAATTTTGTTGATTGTAAAACAGTTTTTGAAAAAATATTTAATATATCAAATGAATTAAAAGAGGGTAGTATAAAAGATTTACCTTTTAGTAAAATTAGTAGTATAGAGAGTCATTCTAGGGTTGTTTTAAATAAATTAAATGAGATAAATAAGTTTGATCCAATGACTCAATCATCAACTAGAGAAAGTTTGATAAATCAGGTTAATGATTCCTATGAAAGCTATTATGCAAATATTTTTGATATTTTAAATTTTATAAAATTACAAAAATTAAAACCATTAGAGATGGCGGATAAAGTTAAACATAATTTAAGTGTTATAAAAGAAGCCTCTGGTGAGGCAGATAAAAAACTTGATGAAATAAATGAAGTATTAAACAAGACAAAGCAGGTTGCTGGTGAAACGGGAGTTGCGGAATATTCCAAATATTTCGGAGACGAAGCCAACGAACATAAAAAAGAAGCAGATAAATGGTTCAAAGCTGTAATAGTAATGAGTGCTCTAACGATTGTTTGGGGTATAGCATTATTTCAGATAGAAACTGGATTATCAACAGGGGACGCAATTCAGCTCTCAATCGCAAAATTTATTGTTTTGTCAGTTTTGTTTTATGGATTAGTTTTGACTACAAAAAATTACAATGCGCATAAGCATAATCATATTGTAAATAAACATAGATCTAATTCACTTAATTCTTTTGAATCGTTTGTTAAATCAACAAAAGATCCAGCCACGCAAGATGCTGTTCTATTGCAAGCAACTCAATCTATCTTTAGTCCACAGCCGACTGGTTATGATCATAATGACGGTGATGTTGATTCATCAAATAAATTTATAGAAATTTTAAGACATATAGAACCAAAAGGTAAATAATAAAATAAATTATTTCTTATGAATCAATTATTACTCAAATGTAAGGCGTGTGGTAAAATATTTTCTTCTGGCATTGTTATGTCTCCAGGATCTTCCGCAACTTTTATTAATAATAAATCTCAATGTATATATTGTGGGTCAATGGAAAATATTCCAGATGGAACATTTAGATCAACTGTTGAAGGATTTATAAAAATCTTGGAAGATAGTGGAAATCCCGTTCAAAAGGCCAAAGAGTTATTAGAAGAATTACAAAAAAATAAAACATCTGATGATTTATTAAAAACAAAAAAGTCGTTTAGGTTTTCTAAATATAAAAAATTAATACCAAGCTCACGAAAAGACATTGCTATATATATTTCAATCATAAGTGTATTAATTCAGCTTTGGAAAGGAACACCAGATATACATGTTGAGTATGATGTATTTGTAAATCAATATAATCAGAATATAGATATTAAAGTAGAAAATAACTTTATATCAATTAATAATAAATAACCAAACATTATGATTATCATTCACATCTTAATATCAATAATATTCTACTTTGTCTTGATGTTTCTAGGTGTAAATTTATTAGGATTACTTGTAAGAGGACTCTTCACTAATTCAGAACTTGATAAATTAAAAACTGAAACTAAACATGATTTTATTAAAGGAGAAATTGAAAAATCTAAACGTGCCGATAAATGGCTTAATGTAATCGCATTTTTGGCAATTATTGGTTATCTTTATGCCACATTTCATTTTTGGAATATAGGGGTTACTGCTGTTTCATTAGTATTAATGTTAGCAAGACTTCCAGATTTACTTTGGGAAATAAAAACAGGACAACAACCTAACTGTGTTGCCTCAGTCTTATCTATGCCAAAAAACATTTTGTATTATATCACTACTTTTTTAACTTTCGCAGCCCTACCAGCTTTGTATTACTTTCTGTACCACTTTTAAAATGTTAATTTTTAATAGCCGTAAATCAAAAACGAAAGAATTAAAAACATTTAAAGAATCTGTTGTTGAAGAAGAAATCAATATTTAGAATATTCCGTTTTAATTTATCTCTTTCGTTTTGATTGACTTATTAATATTGATTTTTAGCTAAAAAAGGTTCCAACATCGTCCCACAGCCCGAGCAGTCATGCGAGAGGTTTTTTGCAATTGATCTGAACGCCCAAAACACTTTTTTGAAAGTGTTTTTTTTATGTATATTTTCTTGATTTATTGTCTTAAAAGAGTAAGATAAGAGCAAAAAAGTCAGAAAACGAAGAAAAAAATTATGTTTCAGACAGCGGAAGCAGGTTCGTATCCAAAATTCAGGAGCAGACAATTTCTGTGAAAGCGATCGATACGCTTCGTTTGATTGTGTGCAATTTTATATAGAAACTGCTTTGCGTAATTTTTAATATTCACATCTGATATTTTTTTAGGCAAATTGTTGTTATTATTACCCGTCATAATATAGTTAAACTTCTGAAATCTTTGGATTTCTTTTTTTATTTTCTAAACCGTTTTAAGTTTATCAATATCAATTTTATCCATTCTGCCAAGGCTTTAACTTTTTTAGTGATTGCGTATATGGATAATTGTTTGATTAAAAAATTTATGTTAAACTTTACTATATGAAAAAGCAAAAAAACAATAAAGCCTGGGTTGTGGCAGTTGATATGGGATATGGACATCAAAGAGCGGCCTATCCGTTAAAGGATTTGGCTCATAATGGAAAAGTGATAAACGCCAATGTCTATGAAGGCATTCCAGAAGAAGACGTGAAAATTTGGCACCAGAGCCAAAGGTTTTATAATTTTATTTCTCGATTTAAAAATTTTCCGATTTTGGGAAAAATTGCTTTTGATTTGTTTGACAGATTTCAAGCTATTGCAAAATTTTATCCAAAAAGAGACCTATCAAGACCTAATCTTCAGCTTTTGAGTTCAATTATTTTAATCAAAAAGGGGTGGGGAAAACACTTTGTAGAAAAAATAAAAAAGAAAGATATTCCCTTGTTCACTACTTTTTTTGTTCCCGCCTATATGGCAGAAATTCATGGATTTTCCTCTGATATTTATTTATTGGTTTGTGATGCTGACATCAGCCGCGCTTGGGCGCCATATAAACCAAATTTTAGTAAAATAAAATATTTAGCACCAAATCACAGGGTTGTTGAAAGATTAAAATTATACGGAGTACCGGAAGATAAAATATTTTTAAGCGGTTTTCCTTTACCGCTTGAAAATATAGGAGATGAAAAATTGAGCATTTTAAAGGAAGATTTTTGCGCGCGTCTTGCAAACCTTGATCCGGAGCATAAACATATTGGGAAATATAAAGAAAGCCTTATTAAAGGATTAAATCAAAAAGACTTGTATTGTCGCGCGGAAAAAAGGAGATTGTCTTTAACTTTTGCCGTCGGCGGGGCCGGAGCTCAAAAAGACTTGGGTATTGCCATAGTAAAAAGCTTGGCAGAGAAGATAACCAGCAAAAAAATTCATATAAACTTGATAGCTGGTATCCATAATGATGTAAATTGTTTTTTTGAAAGTAACATAAAAAAATTAGGGCTAAGCGAAGAAATTGGGCGAGGAATTGAAATAATTTTTGGAGCTAACAAAGAAGAATATTTCAAAAAATTCAATAATACCTTGAGAAAAACAGACATTCTTTGGACTAAACCCAGCGAACTAAGTTTTTATTCTGGTTTGGGAATGCCTATCATCGTGGCTCCTCCCATAGGATCACAAGAAAAATTTAATAAGAAATGGCTTTTGGCTACAGGCGCTGGTATTGAACAAGAAGATCCTAAATACGCAAATGAGTGGATTTTTGATTGGCTGGAGGAAGGAATTTTTATGGAGTCAGCAATCAGCGGATATTTTGAAACGGAAAAATGCGGAACTTTTAATGTGGAAAAAATAATTTTTGGGAAAAATAAAATAAAAAAAGAAGGGAGACGGACAAATTTATGAACCAAAAAATATTATTTATATTTGGAATTGTATTGGCGCTGACTGGAGCGGGGATAATGTTTCATGGAAATGTATTTGGAGAAAACAACTCGGGTATTGCCACTATTTTGGGAATTGTCGGCATAGGTTTGATAGCTACATCAAAATTCAGGCTGCTTAAATAGGGTCTGCTAATTTCCATCTATTTTTTATAAAAAGAGATAAATTAAGCGCGTTTATTATGTTTTTAGATCTCTCAATCTCCGCCAGCTGGCGGCTCGTTTTGAGATGACAAAGTAACGACATTTCGTAATCCAAAGGAATAAGATAGATAAAACTTATGAAAAATCAATTATACATTGAACCAATGGAGAAACAAATGAAACAATTCTTTATTTAAAAGGTTGTTTTTATAATTTCACTTGGGAGCAGAATGTACCGGTATGGGGTTGACACATTTTGACTTTAATGATATTATAATTCGTTGACAATAAAAAAAATGTTGACCTTTGGAATTCTCCAAAGTAAAAAGAGGTGCAAACAAATGGCAGACAGTAATAATACTAAACAAGAGATAACATTTATTGAGTTTGAAGAAGAGACAGCAAAAGAAGGACATCCATTGTACAAGGGTATAAAAACAAATGATTTAAGTAATTTCAAAGAACTTCTATTTCATACCCTCATGGCACATATTACCACTGTGAAAGATATAAATATCAATGATGTTCGCTTATCCAAAGAGCGGTGGCATGAATACTATGCCGAAGCACTAAGGTCATATCTTTCCCTATGAAGAAGTAAAAAGGTTTGAGGACCCTTGTCATAAAGACTAAATCCTCTTTTTTTATTGGTTTAATAAACATAATTCTTTTTGGTTTTCATAATGTTTTTCTTTCAAAAAGATTCCAACATCCCTTTTAAGGCGGACAGGCGTCCACGATGCGGAGCTAGTAAAATAATCGCTGATTTAAGTGGTTATTTTTATAACCTCAGAGATAGGTTAGAACCTTTTTGTAATTTGTGATAAAATATAAATATAACAAATAATAAAAATAATAATAATGGATATATTAACAATTACATTCGCCGGTGTAGTCGGATTCTTGACATTGGCAGTCGGAATTTTAGTAAAAGTAATTGGACTACCAGATCAAATAAGAAAAAATTATAACCGTAAATCAACCGAAGGTTTATCAACTACATTTATGATTCTAGCTTTGGTGTCCTACTCTCTTTGGACATTACATGGAATTTTACGAAACGATATCGTGTTAATAGTCGGTCAAGGTTTAGGTATATTTACAACCAGCATTATTATTTTGCAAATTTTAAAATATAGAAAAAATAAATAATGAAAAAATAGTTGAATGAGAATAAACATTAAGATACTTTTAAATAATGTAAAATAATTAATAAAATATATTTATGAAATTTAAAAAAATTTTAACAATAGGAATTAAGGATTCAAGTCTAGATGAAGAATATTGGAAAATGATAGATGAGTTATCAGAAAAAAGAGTTTCCATTTCGGCAGACAGTAATGAAATTAATGATCAATTGAAGGATACTGATTGTTTGCTTATCAATCCATTTGTATTTAAAGTAAAAAAAGAACTTATAGACTTAGCGCCCGAATTAAAATATATCAATGTTTTGGCAACTGCTTATGGAAAAGTTGATTGTGAATATGCGACAATGAAGAATATAGTAGTGTGCAATGTTCCGGATTATAGTACTGAGGCAGTTGCGGAGTTTGTTTTTGGCGCGCTTTTAGAACATTTAAGAGAACTTGAAAAAGCGAAAGAGAGAACAGGAAATGGCGATTATTCAGAATATACAGTTTTTGATACAATCGAGATAAAAGGGAAAAAGTTTGGCATAATTGGTCTTGGAAATATTGGTAGAAGAATCGCAGAGCTTGCTTCTGCATTTGGCGCGGATGTTTCTTATTGGTCAAAAAATAGGAAAATGGATCAAGAAGCCAAAGGTATTAAATATGCCGATGTTGAAACAATTCTTCAAGAATGCGATTTTATTTCTATAAATCTTACACTTACTAAAGAAACAGAACATTTTCTAAATGAAAAACATATAGCAAGGATCAAAACAGGCGCAGTAATTATTAATATGGCTCCAAATGAGCTTGTTGATCTTGATGCTTTTGAAAAACGGCTTAACAATAGAGATATTACTTATATCATGGATCACCCAGATGAGCTTACTAAAGATCAAATAAGCAAGTTAGCTAAACACGAGAATTGTATAATCTATCCGCCAATTGGATATATTACGAAAGAAGCGACAATAAATAAGCAAGAAATTTTTGTTGGAAATATTCGAAATTTCTTGGAGGGTAAAATTACAAATAAAGTTAATTAAGATTATTCAAGACAAATTTGAACATTCTTACAATGTGGAGCCACCAAAACAATTCTTCATTCAAAGGGTTGTTTTTGTATCCCGAGAGGGGATAGCAAAAATTATAGGATTAGTGACTTGACAGTCTTGAGAAATTAGTGTACACTTTTATGTTATTCTAAAATTTATTCTATGCTAGACTTTATTCATTATAATTATAGTGATTAAAGCAATAGTAAAAAATATCAAGGAGAGAATTATATGGACAAAGACGATAAGCAGATAGCAGAGCAAAGACAAAAAAAAGTTGAAAGAGAAGCATTAAAGGAAGAAAAATCTAATAGTGAAGAAGAATCTGTAATAAAGGCTCTTTCACTTCTTAACAAGTTTCATGAAGGAGAATGCTGGGAACTTAACGGTCTTTATGACGGAGGAGATGAGAATAGAGGAGAAAATATGAGAGTTATGATCATCGGAAAAGATGATGATCGAAAAATCGCACTGTCACATGTATCCCAAAGCGACTGGATAGAATTTTCCTTTTCAGATCTCGTCAAAGAGATAATGAAAGAGAATTCAGGGGACGCCAGAGCCAATATATTATATTTGATTCTTAAGGCTCCAGCAGATGAAAATTTTTTGATTTTGGAGTAGCTTATTCTAAGATTGGAACAGGAATAATTAAAAAATATAAAGGCAATAATGAAGAGAATTCTGAGTTGCCTGTTTTTTTGCTTGAAATCTAGAAAATGATATTTGGTTAAATATATATTATTAAGCAGATTTGAATATAAATGCACTCATGAAGTAACGAAGCTGTTTTGGGTTAATACTAACAACCTTTTCCCAATCAAAAGGTTCCAACATCCCTCCCAAGGCGGGCAGGCGTTCCATGGGCCAAGTAAAAAAATATATCTGAATGGTGTGTTTTTGTTTTGATTTTGAAATAAAATTTACATTTGAATTGTATTAAGTACAAAGGTATAATATAGATATGAAACCAATTGATCTATCCGATGAACAACTTGTTGAGATAATAAGAGAAAATGATCAAGAGCTATATAGTGAAATTATCAAGCGCTATAATCAAAAATTATCTCATTATCTTCGTAAATTTATTTACGATCAAGATGAGCTTGAAGATGTTCTTCAGGTTGTTTTTATCAAGGTTTATAAAAATCTTTACGGATTCAATATTAATAAAAAATTCTCTTCATGGATATACAAGATCGCTCATAATGAAGCTATAAATCATTTGAAAAAACATTCCAAAGAGAGAATTTCTTTAGATGAAATTGAATATAAAATAATTGATGAAAAAATTGATATTAGCGGTCAAGTTGATAAAAAACTTTTAAAAGAGAATGTGGAAAAATTGCTAAAGAATATCAAAACAAAATATCGGGAACCATTAATTTTATTTTATTTTGAACAAAAGTCTTATGAGGAAATCAGCGATATTCTGAGAATTCCAACAAGCACCGTAGGAACTCTTATTTCAAGAGGCAAAAAAATGATCAAGCAACAAATTAAAGAAGAATAGGTTTATGGAAAATAAAAATTCTAAAGAACTAGAAAACAAGATAATGTCCGAGATTAAAAGCGGGAAAGTTAGGCTTCGTTCTAAATATCTTTTTCTTGCTGAAAAATTAGGACTGGAAAGCGCTTTCGTCTTAAGTGTTGCTTTGTCTATATTATTTTTTAATTTATTCCTATTTTATTTAAAAACAACGGACAATCTCGAATATCTAAGCTTTGGCGCGAGCGGAATAGCGGCTTTTTTAGAATCTTTTCCGTATCTATTAATTATTAGTTTTATATTCTTTTTGTTTTTAGCAGGCTATTTGATGATGAAAACGGATTTTTCCTATAAAAAGCCTTTTAAATATTTTGCGGTAAGCTTAATTGCAATTATTATGACTATAGGAGGAGTTCTTGCTTATACAGATATGTCTGAAAAAATTGAAGAACAAGCCTTTAGCGAAAATTTATCAGGAGCTATTTTAAAACCATTTTTAAATCGCGGCATGGGACTGCGAAAAAACGGTTTATCAGGAAAAATATTTGAAGTTAGCGATGATTATATTATCATGGAAATTCCAAGCGGTTTGCAAAAAGTTGATACGCGGAACTTAAAATCTAAAGAAGAATTGGAATTAGACAAGGATCAATTTGTAGTTGTGATTGGAGAAAGAAAGGGCGATATTTTTATAGCGAGTCAAATAAAAGTCGTTGATGAAAATAGCATGCCGATGATCAAGCGTGGAATTTACAGGGGATATAGGAAAAATCCAAGTAATTCACATTTAAGGCAAAAAGGATTTTTAATTCAAAATGAAGATATGAAAAAATGCATGGATGAATGCCTTGAGCTCAATGAATATCGCAGAAAATGTTTTGACAGTTGCAGCGCGAATTAAAATCATTACTAAAAAAACAAACCCCTTAAAAACAAAGGGGGTTTTATTTTGAAATAAAAACTAAATTTGCATTGTATTATTTTTAGAAGGGTCGGACAAGCAAAGGGCCAAACAAGAGGACTATGTGCTTAGATCCGACCCTTACTCTTGGCCCTCAGTTCAATAAAATGAAATAAAATTTGATTTTGGGTTGTAATAGTTATAGAAACGGCTTG
>JAGLXN010000042.1 GCA_023132875.1 Candidatus Parcubacteria bacterium | reverse complement strand
AATTGTAAAAAATTGTTTTTTTCATCTGTCTGTTTTACTAAATATCATCACAACCCCGGGCCGAGTTTAAGATTATAATAATCAGTTTCTGTAATATATGTATCTGAAGAAGAAGTGTATTTAACGGTGGAATTAGCAATAGTAAATGTTCCATTTGTCGTAATTACAAAGGGCGTTCCGTCTCCAGTAATAGTTAAAGTGTCATCAGAAATATTTAGAGTATCATCAGCGCCGATAATAAGACTGGTAACTTTCATATTAGTGGCTGTAGTAACAGTAGTATTTGCAGTAGATGGGCCAATAGTAACCGCTCCGATATCTTGCGCGCCAGTGGTATCGGTATAAGTTGTCGTGCCGTCAAAAGTAAGCGTCCCCCCTTTGGTAAATGTTGTGCCACTTGATAAGGAGAAGTGACCGGCATAATTTTGATTTAAACTGTTCGCATCAAATATCCCTGCTGTTTGTGAAAAGTTTCCGTCAATATCTATTGCATTTGTGAGAAGCTGTAATGTTCCAGCTCCAGAATGGGTGAGGTTATTAAATAAATATCCTGTTCCGGTTCCGCCTGAATTCAAGGTTTGGGTTGCTGAACTTTTATTAAAAGTTACCGTTCCAGAGTTATGCGTAAAAGTTCCGGTATTAGAATAACTTCCTCCGATAGCAAGCGTGTACCCAGATCCAGGAGCAGTAACGGCACCATTAGTAATCGTGAAATCACTGGCAACTGTGGCGGAGTTGTTTCCAAATGTCCATCCTCCACTAACGCCATTAAATGTCAACTTATTAAAACTGCTTGTGGTTATCATAGTTCCAGACAAAGTTTTGCTTCCAGCGGTATCATCAAAAATTACTTCTCCACTGTTATGCGTAAATGTTCCAGAATTAGAATAACTTCCTCCTATAGTCAAGGTCGTAGAAGAAGGCGCGGTGACTGTTCCCGCGGTAATGGTGAAATCGTTGGCGACGGTGGCAGAGTTGGCGGCGAAGGTCCATTCGCCTGTTATACTTGTGTAAGAATCATTAAAAGTAACATTATTAAATGATGATCCGCCAGAAGTGATAGTTCTTTTTGTTTCCGTCCCCCAGCTGGTATGGGACGGTTCGGTGGAGGCGCATTTGCAGACGCGGATTCGGTCAACATATGCTATTATATCTATACCCATTCCTTGATCTGCAGCGAAGAAAGAAAGATTATAAGGGGTTGACGTAGTTATAGCGCTGCTTTCCCAATTGTAAACAGTTTCAACAGCTTGGCTGATCGTTTGATCAGGTGGTGCCATCTCTAATGAACCTTCGTTCATTGTGGTAATATTGTAATCTATTATTGCTTTTACATTAGTTACTGACATTTCCCTTTTAATTCCACAGTCGCACTCACCCGTCTGAGCTATCTTCACCGAGTAATTATCAGAGCCACTGCTCCAGTCAGTTGATATAACCGCAGTACAAGATAGGTTATTCTGTTCCCATGGAGCCAAGTTGCCATCTTCAAAATTATCAAAAAGCTCAAACGTATCATCCTCATCACTCGTCGTACTCGCCGCGTCATTCCCATAGAGCATATATATCGTTGCTGTGGAGGAAGCGGGAATGATTGGAACCTTCACCCAGATATTAGCGGGATTAGCGGTGGCGGCGTCTTCTATCCAATAATCAAGAGACACTCCGTTAGAATCGGTAAACCTAATATCATCATAATCCGTCTGGCACTTGCCGTCGCAATAAACCGTAGCTCCGGAATCATCGCCCGTATCGGGATCAACAACAATCTTAACTTGATAATCAGTAAGTTCCGAAGCGATATTATTTGTAATGACATGAGATTTTTTATAGCTCCAGCCCGAACCAAAAGTCGTTGTCCCGGAGTTGTGGGTGAAAGTTCCCGCGTTAGTCCATGACCCGCCGACATTGAAAGCGCCGGAAGAAGGCGTGGTGAGAGTGGCGCTGGCGTCAATAGCGACATCTCCAGAAATAGTTCCCGCGTTGCTTTCAAAGTTGACAGTAGAGCTGTCATCAAGATGCAAGTTTCCTCCCGCTCCTTGAGTAGTTACCGTTCCGCCGGGAGTATAGGTTTTACCGGTAAAAACATGGAGTTCCATATTAGTTTCCGTGGTCAGCGCGCCAGTCGCGACATTGTAACGAATACCGGCATCAGCGTTATCCCCCGTAGACATTTTGGCGTTGGTTACCGCGGTGGCGTTTTCACTGCTAACGATAACCCGATCTTGATAGATTTTTAAACCGGTAATATTAGAAGTGGTATCGGCGGCAAGGGTAACAGTCGTGCCTCGGGGGGTTTCCCCGCTGTCTATAAAAACGACCACCGGATCGCCGGCTGCCGAAGGACTGCTGGAAACCATAACTGAAAACGCGCCTGTGTTCAAAGTGCAAGTTCCAGTCGCGGTTGTTCCGCCATTTACCGAAACGCCGATTGTCAAGTTGTCAGCGGAACAATCATAAGCGGTTGACCCTTCGTCCATATAGACATTGCCGGAGACGGTGATGAAGGGGGCCGTTGTCAAACTCGGATAAGCGCAAGCGGAGCTTAAACAATCGGTTGTGCCGCTGTCTTGGCGGCGAAAAACCGAGCTTTGCTGGCTAACATCGTAAGCCCGGAAATAATAAGTAGTGTTTCCAGCCACATTCTCCGCCTTAATGGGATAGTCGTATTCCGCTATAGCAAGAGCGTTATGATCCATATTGGCGCCCGCCGCCGCGTCTTTGTCTGTTATGTAGGTTCCGTTCTGGGTAGAGCCGGTAAGCCCGTAAGTGATAGCGGTATTGTCGTTGCAGTTTGCGCAAACAGAATCGCCGTTTGCCTGCGAAGCAAAGCGCCAAACCGCGCTGGTTTCGGTAACATCTCCCACATCTGTCCAAGTACAAGCGGTTTCCGAGGTGTTGGGATTGCACCCGGAAGTGTATTGCAATTTTTTTCGAGCGTCGGTTTGCGCTTGACCCCCCAATTCCGTAAATTGCATACGCAAGCGAATAAGTTCTTCCGGGTCAACATTTGTCGGTGTTCCATTTTCCGCCGCGCTGTTTAAGCCGATTGTGGGATTATTTGATGTTTCATCGTCATAAAACCGCCAGTTGCGCGACCACGGGGAATAAGGGGTATAAGCAAAATCAAAGGGGATGTTGTCAGAGCCGGTAGAACTGCCTTGGGACACAAAAGGAAGCGCTGTTTCCTCACCATCTCCGGGCAAGGTCCAAGTTGAACCATCCCAGCGATAAGCGTGAAGGTAGGAATCAATATCAGACAGCAGATATATTATTTTATTGGCGTTGGGAGACGTAACAGCGACGGTGGGACCATTGTAATCGTCATCATTAGTAGTATGTGGAGTAGTAATAACTGTTATGCCAAAATTGCAGCCGGAGCCGGTGCAGGTCGCCTTGGAATACTGGGGATCAAAGGTATTGGAAGAATCACCCATCAAAAACACAGCGTTGTCATTAAACCTTTCCCAGCCAACATCGCTGTTCTGAGTTTCCTTAGCCTCAATTGCTGGGTCGCTGTCGCCCGTTGTCCATTCTGCGGTTGAACCATCCGCTTTCCAAATGTAAGAAAGAAAATCATCGGCATCATTAGTACAATCCATGGCAATTCTATTGCTGATTGGAGAAGAAACAAGCCTCATCCACTGCTCTCCGGGTCCATTAGAATAACTCCAGCCAGTGCCGGCAATGTATTTTTGATTGCCAGCAAGAGAATCCATTCTAGCGTTTCCTGAAACTTCTTCCCACGCTCCGTCACTGCAACGGTAGCCAGAACAATTATCGGTATGTCCACTAGTCGTTTCCCTGCTATTTCCCCAAGAGCTCCCGTCCCAAATGGCATTATACATTTCGACATAATCACTTGAATCAACAGCGGTAACAGTCAATAGGAGCTGGTCTGTTCTTGTGTCGGTAAGAAGAGCGCCTCTGGCTTTGAGAGAAATCCATTTTGGCGTGCCATCAATAGTTCCCATATCTATACTGTTCGTTCCATCGGTGGGAGCGCAGTTGGAAACCGGTCCCCAAGAGGAGCCATCATAATAGCAATAATAAACCTTTTGGGCGACATTATTGGCGTAAACGACCATCGCCCGCCCATTAAACTGCTCATAAGCGATGTCAAAAGCTTGAGCGCAAAGAGTCGGCGAAGAATCGCAATCCATCGCTCCGATAGCCGTAACGTTCCACTGGTTGACAAAGTCTTCATTGTCGGTCGTCATATCATTGCAACTAGTTGTGTCCCCAGTACCCACAGCGCTGCACTTGACAATATCCAAACGGCCAGTGTCTTTTAAATGTCCGATCATTTTTTCGTCCCGAGTGGGAGCGGCGACAATGCGAGAAAAACGAATAGGGCTGGCGGTGCTGGCAGGGCCGGAAACTTCGCCTCCCTGTCCGATAAACATGTTGTTCTCGTATTCCTGAAATTTCGGCACGCCATCATTATCCGTATCCGCGTAAGCTAAAATGCCCTTGTCAACCACCGCGTCCGACGCAATCTGCCACTGGCGCGCTTCTTCAAAAACCAATCTTGGTTGATTTCCTCTTGTCAAATTTGTATTATACCTATTCACCGCCAACACAAAACCGCCGGCGAAAGCCAAAATGGAGAGGGATATAATGAGTTTTTTGAGATTAGAGGACATTGTTATAATTTACAAATTTTATATTAAGTCGTGGACTGTTAATTGTTGGCTCCACAGTCCCGAAGGGCTGTGGAGCCAACTTTCTTTCAAAAAGCAAATTTCCAAAAATTTTAGAAACTTGCCTCTCAGGACTTTTATAAAAATCCTGAGAAAACATTACTATCACAACAAATCAATAATCTCAACTGTTTCATCAATAATCACTGCTGAGGCATCTACATTAATTTTGCTTGGAGTAAATCTTTCTACTTTCTCAATAAACTTTCCCAAGACAGTTATAGCTTTTTCTTTATCTCCACCCGCTATCAGTCTCTGCACCCTTTTTAAATGCGCGATTAAGAAGTAACCGGAATTTTCAATTTGTCCTCCTTCGGAATAATCATTAATTGAAAACAAAAGTTTACTGATTTTGCTTAATTTTCCCAACAACACTAAGTCTTTAGCGATCACAAAACTTGAAAAATGATCCACGGAGATACTCAGCGTATTAATGTTCGTATTCACAGTCGCTCCTTGCGATTCCCATAAAGATGTTCCTGTATTGTAATAATAGATATCCAAACTATTTTCTTCCTCCAAAGTCATCCCGGTATCGTCATAATTAAAAGTTAAAGTTACCGGAGAGGAAAATTCAGTTCCTTCCGGCCCAAAATTATAAATATAATCTACCGGCTCCGCGCCCTGAACTTGAAAGCTTCCGGTTTCTTCATTAGTCTCAATAGTAATATTTGTATCGCCGGATAAAGCATTAGCCGGAATTGTTACTTCAGCTGTATCAGCCGTGTTAGTTACTGTTCCTCCGTTCGCGGCAACAACAGTTTCAGAAGCGTCATAAGGATCAGTTTCTTCAGCTCCTAAACTACTAATCGGTTCTATCGCGGCATATTGCCTTCTTTCATAATTCGCTTTGATTTCTTCCGCGCTCAAAGCCCGTCTGGAAATTCTTAATTCGTCAATTAAACCATTAAATGGAAGGGTATATCCTCCCATTCCAATTTTTAAGTTGACACCTTCGTTATATAAATCATTTACATTTCCATTAATTTCAATTGAAAAGGTTTTCTCCTCGCCGTTGATATAAAATTTTATCAAATCTATATTATCTCTTACTACCGCGATATGCTGCCATTGTCCGGACTGAATGAGATTGCTGTAACTATCTAAAAAATCTTCTCCATCGGAAGTTTCCAAGCCGAGATTAGTTTGCCAATCGTTAATGTCAAGAACATAACCTCTGCCAGTAATGTATTTGGCAATAACTGTCCCGTTTCTGTAATTAGAATATATCCAGGCCTCAATTGAAAAATCTTCATCCACAAAATTTAAACTCGGGCTGTCAAGCACTTCAATATAATTATCAACTCCGTCAAAATTCAAAGCCCCGCCCGATCCATCGTACTCGGAAGCTGAATCCGCAACCCAATCAATGCCATCCGCGGCGAAGTTATTCAACACACCATCATTTGCATTGATGGAAGAATCTCCAAGTGTTGTTCCCTCTCCCTCATCAAAATGCCAAAGCCCGGCAGTGTCAGCGTCCGCTTCCAGTTTTTGCATCGTGTCGTCAAAACTACTAAGTGAAGTAGTCGCGCTCGCGTTTCCGTAATAAAGATAAATAGTAGCTGTGCTTTCAGCTGGAATAGACGGAACTTTAACCCAAATTTTTGAATCTCCTTCCGTATTCCACTCCTTAATCCAATAAGAAATTTCCGTTAGTTTGTCCGAATCGGTAAATCTCAAATCAGATCCATTCGCGTTTGCTTTAGTATAATCAAAATTATCAGCGTTTAGAGTTACTAAAACTTGATAATCAGTCAAAGCGTCAGCGCTGGATGTATTATCAACAGTGATCACTTTTCTATATTCCCAATCCGGACTGTACCAATCAGCGGCTCGCGCTTTATTATCCGACAAACATAGTCCCGATCCCCCTAAGATTAATAATAAAAACATCATTGTTTTTATTATCATTGTTTTGTTTTTCATAAATTTTTTGTTAATTAATTAATATTTATTTTCTCGAATCGACCTTTGTATATTTTGAGAAAATAATAAACATTTAAATATCATATAAATTGTTTTGGACGATAAATTAGCAATCTATCTATCTCTGAAAATCTATCTATCCCTGAATCTGCTTGGTTAGATTTCAAAGTTCAAAGCTCAAATTGTTCCAAATCAAATCTAAAATTCAAATGTCAAAATTATTTCTTGTTTTTACTTTTAGGCAATAAAATAGATGAAAAAATTAATGTTAGCTCTTGCTCTTCCTGCCATAATATTCGGCACTCGCTTAATTTTTCTGGATTTGTTTTTGTTAGCATTCTTAACCAGTGTTTTGTTTCTTTAGCCTCCTTTTTACAAATAGCTATTTTATGTCTAAAGTCTTTGCCAGATTTCGCTCCACCAGCTTCACAATAATTTGCTCCAACACTTGTTCCCGATCTTATAAGTTGATTGAGTATTGATTTATTAATATTATTTTGCTTAATGCTTTTACAAAATTCAATAATATTTTCGCCAAACAAAGCCGTTCTTTCTTCTAAATTGTAAATTTTCTTGTTATTATTTGCCATCATCTTTTTTGGATTTCATTTGGAATAATTTGGATTTTGAAATTTCCCTTTCTATTCATAAAATCCCAACGGTCCCAGCAAATGCAGATCAGGACTGACATCCGGCGCGTCAAACACATATCTTATTTCAAGTTCGTCGTTTTGTTTCAAATTAAGGTCATGCCATCTTAGCAATTTAATATTATCGTTTTCGTTTTGGGTAATAAATTGTCCATTATAAATTTCAAATTCTCCTGATTCTTGATTCTTGATTCGTAATTCTTGTTTAATAATTATAAATGAAGCTGGCGTTTTCTCCTGAATAAATCCGACAAATTCTTCATTCACTTTAATCTTCAAAACCATTTCATAATCCGCTGGCGGATAAATTCTGCTTGGACCGATTCTTTCAATTTCAAATGGAACGAAATCGCGAACTTCAAAGTCATCCGTTATTTCATAACCGTTATCTAAATTAGTAAGCGTCATTTCATAAACTCCCGCTTCGCTAGTTGTGTAATAAGCAAAATAGTCCGGAACATCCGTCACATTATCTCCACTGCACTGCCCGCTATACTGAATTGTCTCGTCCTCAGTTGATAATAAAGTTTCTATTCCAAATTCCAAATTCCAAATTCTTAATTCTAATCTCGCGTTGCATATCGTATGTCCGTCATCTCTTAATACTGCCATTTGTAAATATGCTTCTTCGCCGGGCAAATAAATTGATTTGTTTACATTGATTGCCAAAACTCCCCAAGTAAAATCCTGTTCTAATGTTTGAATATTTCCATTCTCTTCAATTTTTAAAATAATTTTATAAAGACCGGGTTTGAATTTTTTATCTTTTTTCAGCTTCATTAAAATCTCACCGTTTTCACCCAAAGTAAAAATTCCAGAAAAATTGCTGAATTCCTCAGACGGAATTTTAAAAGTTTCTCCATTCGGTTCTATAATTTCAGCGGTTAAATTTATATCATTCCAATAATCAATAATTCCAATTGCTTCTCCGATTGAAACTAAAAACCCTTCCTTTTCTTTCTTATATTTAAATTTAAACTCCGGCTCTTCGTTAATTTTAAAATCTTTTTTATGCGATAAAACTTCTATTTTTTCTTTCTCATCAGATTCTTCATCTAATTTTTCCGACTCTGTTTCCAGCCAGACCGCGTCAAGAAAGAATGGGACATAATTTTCTTCATTGTTATTGGTTAGATATGAAAACTTTACTTTGATATTTTCAACATCTTCCCGCTGTAAAATTGTATCGTTATCAGAATCAGACAAATCAAATATATCTGTATAAAAATATCCGCCGTTATCTTTGTTGGAATAATTTTTATCCAGAACAAACTCTGACGCGCTATTCCAGTCTTCACCGTTCAAAGACCATGAAACAATAATTTCATCATTTTCGTTTTCTTTTTCTAAACTGGCAAAAGAAAAGCCAATCTTTATTTTCTTAAGTTCTCCTTTTTCTTCCAGAATAGAAAAATCGGAATAAACGGCGTTTAATTCTTTGGTAAAAATGGTTTGAGCTTTTTCTTCCTTTTTATCTTCTTCGGTTTCAAAAAGCAAATTTCCATCAACATCAGGAATAATTATCATTCCTGCATAGTCTTCAAACTTTTCTTCTTTATCTTCCCCGTTTTTTTTCTTGTCCTGTTCGTTTTCGTCTATATCATTGTCTGTTTCTTCGTCTTTATCTGTTTGCTCCATACTCTGCGTGGAGCCTTCTTGTTTTGACGGTTCCATAGTCCCGTTAGGGGAACTATCATTACTATAAGATTCTTTACCGTTTCCTTTGCTTTCACTATTCCTATCTATATCATCATCCGCAATTTCTTTCTTATCCAAATCTTTTTCGCTATCTTGATTATCTTGAACTTCTTCAATTGCAACATCTTCATTTTGCGCAGGCACTCCGTCATTAGCGAGTTCTTCATTATCAGCTTTTTCTGTTTTAATCTGGCTTTCATCGCCAATACTTTCTTCCGCCCTAGCTTCAAGCACAGAGAACAGTCCCTTTGTTTTTTTAAAAAAACTGATATCTTCCATTGGCTCCATATCCTGCCCTGTTGCTGGCTCCATACTCTGTGTGGAGCCCTCTTGCGCCGGTTCCTCTCCTGACAAGGGGAGATTGGGAGGGGTTTGATTATCCTCTATTTGATCTATATCATCTGTCGGTTCAATGTCTCTGACCATTGGTTCAGTGTCTCCGGCCTGAACCCCTTCTTCCATATCTTCTATTAATTCAATATCTTCCACCTTTTCCGTCTCCCCCTCTGGCAAAGAAAGAACTTCTTCTTCAATCTTAAAAACGCCTGCAGAATTATCAAAATTAAATTCTAAAATATCCGCCTTGTCTGAGAGTTCTCTATTTAAAGCCTTTTCCATATTCTGCCAATCTCCCTCATATTGCGCGGGATATATTTCTGTTATTTCAGTCTTAGGAGAAAATCCCATAATTATTGCTCCTCCAAAAATGGCCACGGCTAAAACTAAAATAACAGAACCATATTTTGAGGTTTTTAAGAAAAGATAAAAGGCCTTTGTTGTTCTAGAAATCTTTTTCTCAACGAGAACAATATCCTTCATAAGACGTGACGGTATAATGTCATATATTATCCTCGTTTTTTTTTCTGTTTTTTTGTTTCTTTTCATCGCTGTTTATAAAATATAAAAACGGTATGAATAGCTCAACTTGTTCTTTAATATTATAATACAATTCTTAAAAAAAGACTAATGTTGTTGTTTTTCTAAAATATTTATTTATGTTATAATTATGTTGTCTTTTTTATTAGAAGAATATTTTAAGATCAATAAATAGTTCCTGTTGAAATAGCGTATAATCTGGGTAGGTGCGAACCCTCGCTCGCAATAAAAGCGGCTTATTATAACAGATTAAAGCGAGAGCTTTAACCTACCCCCAGTACTATTTCAATAGGGACTAAAATAAAACCAGCTTAATTATTATATGGCAAACAACATTAAAAAAATATTTGATCGCAAAAAAATGTTTCCGTTTTTTTTATTGCTGTTGATTTTATTTGCCTCGGCAAACGCCCAGCAGATCATCAATCCAAGCCTTAAAATCGCGCCGCACACACTGGAACTGAAAGTCAAACGCGGCGAGATAATAAATGAAAAGATACGCATCCTGAATCAGAGCAGTTTTCCAATTCCAATAATAGCAAAGCCGATCAACTTTGGAGCTGAAGAAGAAACGGGGAATATGCTTTTTTATGACCATGGGAAAGATTCTTCTTCCGAGCCGCAAAATTGGATAAAAATAGAAAAACCGAACTTTATACTAAGCGCGGGAGAAACTGAAGCAGTTAATTTCTCCATAAAGATCCCGGAGGATATTAATCCCGGAGGATATTACGCGACAATTATCTTTGAACCGCAATTGCCGCCTACTTATTTTAAAAAAGGCCAGCCAAAAGCAATTCCAAAGATCGGAGCAATATTTTTGTTCTCGGTAGAAATTGACGGGCTTGACAGAAGTTCAGAACCTATGGCAATCGCTGAATTCAACATCCCGGAAAAGTTCCATCTTAAAAAGATTGAGGATTCTTTGAAAAACATTATGGGATTAATTCCTTCCGCGCGGGCTAAAAAAGAAAAGCAGTTTTCTATTGTGGAAACAAGCCAGCTTCAATTTAATCTGTTAATAAAAAATAATGATATCTATCATATCAAGCCGTCCGGAAAACTGGCGATTCATTCAGGCAATAATAAAACAATAGGAGAAACAGAAATTCCAAGAACAACAATTTTGCCGGGGAAAAGCCGTAAGATTCCGGTTGAATTCAATCCGGAAATTCCAGAAGCGGTCCAAAAACTGCCGGATCCCCTGTCAGATTTTATCTCAAAAAACTTATTCTTTGGAAAATATCACGCCAGTCTGATGCTTAATGCGGATGGCATAGCTACGCAAGAAGAAATTGAATTTTGGGTATTTCCATGGAAATTCTTCCTTATAATTGTTCTTATAATGATTGTTATAATTCTTATGAGAAAAAGAATAAAAAAAGCGATAATGGTTTTGATTAGAAAAAAATAAGCAAAAAGTTATCCACAAGCGTAATATTGTTGTTATTTATTCCAAAATGTGTTAAAATATGTTTAAGGATTGTTATTCTGGAATCATTTGTGATCTGGTTTAGAGATCTATAAATTTGAGTTGCTTCTACGCACTTAGATTTCTCACCCTATCGGGATTCGAAATGACAAAAGACATCTCTTCGTTCGAAATGACAAGAAGCGAAAAATGGCATCTCATAATTTAATCTTTGATTCATAAAACATAAAAAGGTCGAATAAAAATTAATTACAAATATAAATAAAGCTAGAAATTAAAAAAATATCATAAATTAAAAATTATTAACTTTTTTTATATATATTTATTTAAAATTTATAAACTAACATAAAACTATGGCACAAAAAATAAAAAAGATAAGTAAGAAGATTATAGCATTTGTCTGTATGATCACGCTGGTGTTTTCCTACTCAGTGACTACAAAAACAAATGCTGCTATATCAGAAGAAGAACTCAAGCTTTCTGACTCCCGAGCTTCTCAAACCGCTGATCATGACCTTGAAGCAGATTTGGATGCTTCGGCAACCGGATGCATTCAAATTAAATATTGCACTACTGCAAGTGGAACCTGCAATGCTCCTGCTGGACTGACTACGGTTGGTTTGGACAAGGGCGAAAGCGCTGATTGGGCGGGTCTCGTTTATAACGACTGGACAGAAGCTTCCGTTGACGCCAATACGGCAAAACTTACTCATGCTACTACCGCATCGCCGACAGGCACTGACGATTCAGTGGTTTTTGGGGCCGTTACAAATCCATCGGGAGTAGGCGTATACTTTGGGCGGATTACTACTTATGCAGTAAACGATTGCTCTAGCGAAATTTCTACGGCAGTAACCGCTTTCTATATAATTTCTGATGTAACTGTTACCGTAACCGTAGACGAAACGCTTAGCTTTGCTATTGACGGCGTTACTAATGCTGCCTGTGATGCTTCTTTCTCCACTTTAGACGGTCCGGATAGCTCTGCTACCGCAATAACTTTTATAGATACAATTGTTCCTGATACCTTCTATCATGCTTGCCAAGACTTAACGGTGGGGACAAATGCTACAAATGGGTACTTCGTTACCGCGCAAGAAACAACTAACCTGATGTACAGTACTGACACAATTGACGATTCCACTGGCGATACCCCTCAAATGACAGAATCAACTACTGATACATGGGCAGACTCTACTAAGAATGGTGTCGCATATGGGTGTGTAGATATCACTGGTGATGATTGTGTATTTACTGCCAATACTGAATATAGACAATACGCTTGCACGGGAACAGACGCTCAATGTGATGTCAGTAGTGGAGCCGAAACTCCTCAAACTATAATGACAGACGCCGCAGAGGTTGATGGTAACGTTAGCAGGATACAGTATAAAATTAGCGTTTCCGCATCTCAACCCGCCGGAACATATACTGGCCAGATAGTTTATGTTGTTACCCCGACTTATTAACATTCGTGAAAATAGTTGTATTTGAATTACTTAAAATAAATGAAAAAAAATAAATATCTTGCGTTTGTTATATCTTTCGCAATTTTAGCGGGAGCCGGGTTGGTTTTGGCTCCTGCTAGCAGTGCTCAAGAGCAAAAAAGAGGAATTATGATATCTCCTTTGACTTTTGATTTGACCGCAAACCCGGGTGATGTCCTGAAGAATAAGCTTAGAATTATTAATATGTCTGATAATGTCACTCCCGTAACAATAAATATTGAAAATTTTAAGGCAGTTGGGGAGATTGGACAAGTAATAATCGCGCCAGTAGAAGAAGAAATGATTTATTCTTTAAAAAATTGGATGAAGGCAGAAGCAAATGAGTTTATATTGGGACCAAATGAACAAAAAGTTGTTGATTTTATGATAGAAGTTCCTTTAAACGCTGAGCCGGGAGGAAAATATGGCTCAATCCTGGCAAGTATAGGCGGAGAAAATGCAACTGGAGGCATGGGAACAAGCGTGGTTCAACAAGTAGGGTCTTTGGTTTTGTTAGTAGTATCTGGCGAAGTAAAAGAGAATCTTGAAATTAAAAGTTTTTCAACACCATCTTTTTTAGAATATGGACCGGTACCCTTTGAAATAAAATTTGAAAATAAAGGATCTATTCATGTTAAACCAAGGGGATTTATATCAATATCTAGCTGGGGAAATAAAAAAGAAATTGACTTGGAATTACCTTTAAATAATGTTATGCCAGGAGCTGTTAGAAAAATTGAAACAAACTGGGATACAAAATGGCTTTTTGGAAAATATACTGCTACAATTGTCGGCGGATATGGCACATCGAATATTCCCATAAATCCAATGACAATTGAGTTTTGGGTTTTGCCGTGGAAACTAATGCTTGCGGTTTTTATTGTTTTGGCGATAATTTTGATAATATTATTCTTAAGTAGAAAACGACTGAGAATGGCTGCAAAGATTTTACTTAAGGGCGAACATCATGCGACGAGAAAAGACTCTTAAAAAAAGTTTAAAAATAATCAAAAATCACGTAATTTTATATTTGTAACAATGAAAAATGGTAAATTAGCAAAAGCTTTTTTTATATTTATAATAGTCGCGTTAGCGGGGCAATGTTCAGTCCCTTTTTTTGATAGTAAAAATATAAAAGCTGCTCCCGTTTCCAATATAAGCGATACGATTTCTGATTCAAGATCCGGCATTTCCGCAAACCACTTAATTGCTTTTCGGACCGTCAGTTCAATAGATCCGACTGATACCGTTGTAATAAAATTTGATGATACCGGGAACGCGTTTGATCTATCACAGCTTAACCCTGTCAGTATTACGGATTATGATCTCTCGGCAGATGGAATAGATTATGATATAGTTGGCGTTTGTGTAGATAATGACGACCTGACAGTAAGCGTAAATGACATTGAAGATGAAATTACATTTACGGCCTGCGCCGGAAACACTATCGCGGTAAACTCGGATATCAGGATTGAGATCGGAACAAACGCGGTCTTTGGAGGATTGGGAGCAAATCAAATTAGGAACCCCTCTGCTGGAAACAGTTATTTTATAGACATAGCCGGTACTTTTGGAGATACGGGAAGAACAGTTATTATAACGCTGCCCTCATCAGGAACGTCCGTGTCAATAACAATAGGAAGCACTTCTCCCGGAGGAGGTGGCGGTAGCGGAATAATAATCCCGCGAACAGGAAATTTAAAAATGACCGGAAAAGCTTATCCGAACGCGTTTATGACTATTTTAAAAGACGGACAAGCCGCAGGTACGCAAACAGCTGATAATAGCGGGAATTTCGAAATGACCATAAAGAGCATACCATCCAATAAAATTTATAGCTTCGGTATTTTCGCGCAGGACGATCTTGGATTGTTATCCCCTACTCTTAATTATAATTTAAGCATCAATGCTAATCAGATAACGGAAATTAATAATATATACATTCCTCCAACCATAGCTTTATCGTCAAACACGATTCGCCGGGGAGATTCTCTGAAAATACACGGAAGCTCTTATCCCGACAGCTTGATAGTTAATTTCATATCACCGTCTTTCAAGGCAACGAGTTTAAATTCTGACGAAAACGGGCATTGGGCATATTTTTTTAACAGCACGGATTACGCCGCGGGAGAATATTTCACAAAAGCAAAAACCATTTTTATAGGAGGAGAGCAAAGCGAATATAGCATGGAATTAAGTTTCGACATTACTAAAAAACCGATTATTCCAAAACCTCCGGACCCGCCCGTTCCGCCGGGAGAATGCAACGGAGTTGATCTGAATAATGATTCAAAGGTTGATATTTTAGATTTCAGTATTCTTATGCATTATTGGAAATCAAAAAATCCGTCTAACCGCTGCGCCGACATAAATCAGGATGGAATTGTTGATATCTATGATTTCAGTATTATGATGTATTATTGGACAGATTAGCGGTCTAAAATACACTAAAGTTTTTATTCTTGAATAGTGTCTAGTATGGTAGTATTTAGCACATATTGGATTGTCATCCTGGAGTACAGTGAAACGGAACGATAGGATCTCAATTTTAGTTTCGCATAGTGTAATAGAACAATTCTATGCGCGTAGTTTCGAGATTCTACCGCTATCACTCCAGAATGACAGAAGAACAAATATTCAATTCCTATACAATAAAAAAAACTTGTAAAAAACAACTAAGCTTTGTATAATATAAACAAGAACACAAAATTATTAACGGTAAAACAATGAGAAAAATATCTTTCATTGCGATGTTTCTTTTCTTTTTTACAGCAGCTCCTTTTACGAGCAACGCTTCTACTTTGTTTTTTATGCCTCAAAGCGCGGAGTACCAAGAATCAGATACATTTATCAAAAGTTTACATATAGACACTAAAGACCAAAAAATAAACACACTTGAGGCAAAAATAAATTTTGATCAGAATGCTTTAGAAGTAATTGATGTAATTACGGGAGACTCTGTAATAGAACTTTGGATGGGCGAACCTGTTATTTCAAATAAAAATGGAAGTATTGAATTTACAGGAGGAATCCCGGGCGGCTACAGCGGAAATGGCATAATTTTAAAAATAATTTTCAAAGCAAAAAAAACGGGTAGCTGTAAACTAAGCTTGTCTGATACAAAAACACTGCTCAATGACGGCATGGCGACAGAAGACGAAATAAGCATTTTAGACAACAGCTACAATATAGTGGAAAAATCAGATAGTTTTATAAAAATTGAATCTAAATCCAATCCAGACGAAAATAAGTGGAGTAATAATGACACTTTCAGCCTGCACTGGGATTTAGTTGATGAAGCAGATTATAGCTATATTCTAAGCAAAGACCCTTTAGCAGAGCCGGATGAAATCCCGGATAGGCCGAAAGGAGAACTTGTTTGGATGGGCAGTATGAGCTATGAAGAACTGAAAGACGACATTTATTATTTCCATTTAAAACAAAAATTGCCTGACGAAAAATGGTCTCCTAAAATTACAGTCAGAACAATGGTAGATACTACAAGTCCGAAAGAATTCACGCCTCAAATTATAGATATTGAGGGAATGAAATATTTAGTTTTTGCTACCACAGACGCAGCTTCAGGTATAGACTATTATAAAGTGTCAGAAACCGGTTTAAACTGGCTTGGAAATATCAAACCAAAGCAAGAAACAAAATGGGAGATTGCAAAAAGTCCTTATCTGCTTAAAGACCAGAGTTTAAAAAGTATTATAAAAGTAAAAGCTAATGATAAAGCCGGCAATGAAAGATTATCTGAAGTTATTTTACCCTCCAAACCAAAATTTTTTCCAAGTCAAATAACTTTTTGGATCTTAATCGGAACAACGGTTATAATTTTAATAATCTGGATAATTTTTTGGAGAAAATCTCGCGACAAAGAAGAAAATCATAAAAAATAAAAACAAAAAAATGAAAAAAGGGGGTTTTGTTTTCATATTTCTAATATTATTTTTTTTAACAACACCGATAGCAAAAGCATCGGGAGCTTCTTTGTATTTATCTCCAAATAGCGGAACTTTTTATGCTGGAAGCACTTTCGATGTTTCAATAATTCTTAATACCGGGGGAAATAATGTTAACGCCATAAGCGCAGATTTGAAATTTGATCCAAAAAAAATACAAGTTGTAAGTCCTGTAACAGGAAAATCATTTATTTCTATTTGGGTTACTTCTCCTTCTTATTCAAATTTAGAAGGAAAAATATCTTTTAGAGGGGGTATTCCTTCTCCAGGAGTAAATACATCCTCCGGTTCAGCTTTAACCATAACCTTTAGGGCTATAGAACCTGGAGAAACTACGCTTTACTTTCTTGACACTTCAAAAGTTCTTCTTGATGACGGAAAAGCCACCGAGATCCTAAATTTCACGGGAAGTGGAAAATATATCATTTCTCTTCCTCTTCCTGAAGGACCAATTGTTTCATCTTCTACCCACCCTGACCAAAATAAATGGTACAAAAATAATAATGTTGCTTTTTCATGGAATAAAGAAGACACAGTTTCAGATTTTAGTTATGTTTTAGATACTAATCCTCAGGGAATTCCGGATAATGAATCTAAAGGAAATAAATCTTCTGTTTCTTTTTCAAATTTGAAAGACGGAATTTGGTATTTTCATATAAAAGCGAAAAAAGAAAATAACTGGGGAGGAATAAGCCATTATTTGGCTAGAATTGACAATGATAGTCCCGCGTCTTTTAAAATAGAAGTTAGTCCTTCAACAAAAACAAGCTTTTCGCAGCCAATTGTTTCTTTTATCACAACTGATGCTTTTTCTAAAATAGACCATTATGAAGTAAAGACTGTTGATATAACCGCTGAACATAAGAATAAAAGGGAGGCTTTTTTTATTGAAACCGCTAGCCCATATCAACTCCCCATTCTTGGAATCGGCAAATATCTTGTAATTGTAAGAGCGTATGACAATGCTGGAAATTGGCAAAAAGAATCTATAGAAATTGAAATCGCTCCAGAGAAAATATTAATTACGGAAAGAGGCGTATGGCTGGAAGGCGTTTTTTTATCATGGTGGCCTATTCTTCTGGCGTTTCTCATTTTGATAATTTCAGTCCTTTCAATATTAATAATTTTATGGCAAAGAGAAAGAGAGTGCAAAATACAGTTTGCGAGCAAATTAAGAGAAAGAGAACAAATTATAAGAAGAAATCTTGAGAAATCAAGGAGACAATAAATATAAAATTAATTTATTTTCGGTATGAGAAAAATTTTATTTATAATTATAACCGCATTACTGCTTATAACCTTTGAAAAGGTTCAGATTTATGGCGTTTTTGCTAAAAGTGAAGATATCACAGCTACGGCTGAAATATCCTCTCCGACAAATCCAAATCAGAATGATTGGTATAGTAATCAAAGCGCGATTTTTAGCTGGAAAAATTCAACCGAAATTATCGGAGCAAGCGTTGAATTTAACAATAATCCAACAACTACTCCTGATTTTATTTCAGAAGGAGTTTTTTACTCAAAAAGTTATGAGTATATAGGAAGCGGGATATGGTATTTCCATTTGAGAACGCAAAATAAGTCTGGATGGAGCAGTGTTTCACATTTTAAAATTCAAATTGACAGAAAAGTTCCTGATAATTTTAATATAAAAGTTGATAACGAAGGTGATCCGACATCGCCAAAACCGCTATTGTATTTTGAAGCAGAAGATGACTTGTCGGGTATAAGCCATTATAGAATAAAAATTGACAATAAAGAAACCTCTTTGGTTGTTCCTGGAGAAATAAATCCATTTGTAATGCCTCTTCAGTCTTTCGGATCGCATAAAATAACGATTTTAGCCGTAGATAAAGCTGGAAACAAAAAAGAAGCTTCTGCTGACGTAAATATTAAATCAATTCCGTCTCCCGAAATTTCAGTTCATCCTGGAATATATAATGCCGGAGATGAAATTTTATACATTGGAGGAAAGGCTTTGCCAAATTCTATTATTGTTATTTCCTTTAGGCAAGATAATAATTTAATAAAGATATGGGAAACCACAAGCGATGAGGAAGGTTCATGGTCGTTTTATTCTGATGAGCTTTTCCCAAACGGCATTTATGCGATTTCCGCGACAACTGAAGATTCAAGAGGAGCGGTAAGTGATTTGTCTAAAGAATATGAAGTAGAGGTGTCTTTAAATGGAATTACCATTGGATCTTTGTTAATTGATTATGGAAGCTTAATCTTAATTCTGGCCTTACTGGTTATAATATTTTTGTCTGTAACAGTTTGTGTTTGCTGTAAAATGAGAAAAGAAAGAGAGAAAATCTGGAAAGAAACAAAAGAGGCTGAGTTAAGCTTGAAAAAAACTTTTAAGGAGCTGCGCAATGATTTAGAAAAGAAAATTGAGTACTTTGATTCCAAACCTGGTTTAAGCGTTGGAGAAAGAAAAATAAGGGATAGTGTGTTTAAAATTTTAAGAGATTCTGAAAAAATCGTAGAGAAAGAAATTAGAGATATTAAGCGCGAAATAAAATAGCCTTCGCGCGCGGAAGATTCTAATCAAAATTTCTATAGGCAAATATTAAATTCTACACAATGAATTAATTTTGGGATGATCGCTCTATTTTTTCTTAATAGCAAATTCTAGAGCGCGAAAATCTTAATTTAGGGTATACTTTAGACAAAAAATTAATCAAATTTATAATTAATCCTAAATTTTAAATATCTCATATAAAAAAACAAGAAATAAGAAATATAGGCACTTTCTCACGGTCGTGAGAAAGTGTCTATATTTTTTATTATGCTTGTTTTATATATTTAAGCATCCAGAAACAGAAGAAAACATAAAGTTATTTGTAAAATATTAGGAAAATAATAATTAAACTATTCTCTAAAATTTACTATTAAACCTATTTTTTAAAAAATAAAAACTGGTTTTAATATTTAAAGCCAGTTTTTTTATATAATCAGAAAAGTTTATTTCTAATCCGGCAAAGCGGAAATTATTTCCGAGATCTTTGGATGCTGTGCGAGAAATCTGTATTCTAAAAGCTTCATAACAATTGATATGTGTTTGAGCTCAACATCAGCTTTTCCAGGATGAGTCAGAAGTTCAGAAATTTCTTTTCCTAAATCATTTATATATTCCGGAATAGTTTCAGAATTAACCTTTTCTTTCAATTCTGAAATAATTTTATCAAGTTCCTCCCTGTCAAGCCAGATTCCATGGCAATCAAGACAAATATCAACCATAACATCCGTGTTTCCATATTTTATTTTGAAAAGAGGCTTTCCGTCTCTTGGACAGTCAACTGACTTTCCGCTAACCATCAATTTTCTTTCATCTTCCCATAAATCAAATTCCAGCCAGCTTAAATTCTTATCACGATGATCGCGGGTTATTTTCAACTCGTCTTTGTCAAACCACAACCCGCCACAATGTTCGCATCTGTCAATTTTGATACCATTAATTTTAATTTCTTTTAGATCTTCTAATTTACATTTTGGACATTTCATAGATTTTAAGTTAAAAAATTAGGTTTTCAATACAGTAATTTAGCAGTACTATTTTAAATTATCCTGTCGTCCTGAACTTGTTTCAGGATCTTTTGATTGCTACATTTAGCTTGAAATAAGCAAACATAACCTTTGTTACACGAAGATTCTGAACTAAATTCAGAATGACAAATTGGTTAAATTTAAAGTAATACTATTATAGTATACTACCATTTTATCAAAAATCCAAATATTTTCTTTTCTTTAATTTTTCCGGAAAATATTCCTGCTTTTCTTTGTAATCAAAATCCGGAGAGTATTTATATTCTTTTCCGTAATCTAAATCTTTCATCAGTTTAGTCGGCGCGTTTCTAATATGAAAGGGAACTGGCAAATTTCCATATTTTTTTATATCTGAAACGGCTTTATTATAAGCCTTATAAAGCTTATTGCTCTTCTTACTTTTTGCCATATAGACAACAGCTTGCGCGAGATTAACGGAACACTCTGGCATTCCGATATAATGACAGGCTTGGTAAGCAGAAACTGCCTGATTAAGCGCCAATGAGTTCGCGATTCCAATATCTTCCGAAGCGAATCTTATCAAACGGCGCGCGATATAAAGAGGATTTTCACCGCCTTTCAGCATTCTTGCCAGCCAATAAAGCGCCGCGTCCGCGTCCCCTCCCCGCATTGATTTATGAAGAGCTGAAATTATATTATAATGCTCCTCACCGTTTTTATCGTAAGCGAGTGATTTTTGGAGAGCTTCTTCAATTATTCTTTTGTCTATTTTTTTGCTTATATCGCTTGCGAATTCAAGAGCATTCAAAGCAACTCTAGCATCGCCGTCCGACATTTCAGCGAGAAATTTCAAGTCTTTATTGCTTATTTCAATTTTTGATTTGCCTAAACCGATACTTTTATTATCAAGCGCTTTTTTTAAGATTTCTATAATATGAACGGATTCCAATTTTTCCAAAACAAAAACTCGGCATCGCGAAAGCAAAGCGTTATTGACTTCAAAGCTCGGATTTTCAGTCGTCGCGCCTATTAAAATTATGGTCCCGTTTTCAACAAAAGGCAGAAGCGTATCCTGCTGAGATTTGTTAAAACGATGAATTTCATCAATAAACAAAATCGTTTTTATGTTTTTCATTTTCAGCTCCTCTGCTTTTTTTATTTCGTTCCTTAACTCTTTCACACCGCTCGTTGTAGCGCTTAATTTTACAAATCCGCCTTTTGTAATTTTTGCGATTATTGACGCCAAAGTTGTTTTTCCTGATCCCGGCGGACCCCAAAATATTATGGAGGGAATATTATCAGTTTCAATCGCTTTTTTCAATATTTTTCCCTCCCCAAAAAGCTTTTCCTGTCCAATAAAATCCCCCAGTGCCTTCGGGCGCATTCTATCAGCAAGCGGGATTTTGTGAGTTTGTGATGTCATCTCTTTCATTTTTTTATATCTGTAGGTGCTTAGCACCTACAGATGTATCTATATTTATAAACTATTTATTCAATAAAATATTTTTCTAGATCTTTTCGCTTTTCTGATTTTTTAATCACCATATCAACATATTTCTCATATTCCCCTATATTTTTAAACTGCGACAAAATAATTTCTTTATTACAAAAAGTTTCATTTTTCAAGCTCAAGTAATCTTGATAACTGCACCATTTATCATTTTTATCCTTTGAAATTTTGTGAATTTCAGCATTTCCGTTTACATACCCTGACAACCAAAGTAAATACTCATTTGAATCAATATGGACACTTTTGAACTTTCCCTGAAATAAAGATCCGGAACGATTATATTTTTTATTAAAATAGTTTGTATATCCCGTTCCTAATTTTCTCATAAATAAAGTTATTCCATTTTCAGCTAATTGTTTTAAAATAAAGTGATAATGATTGGGATTTAGGCAGTAGCAGATAATTTCCACCAGCTGCTCGAAGTCCGACTTCAGGTACCTGAAGTCGGACTTCTGTCCCGTTAATTTCGTTCTTTTTTCATAATCTCTTTGGAAATATCCTGTATTATCATTAAACTCTCTAATACTTTTCAAAAACCTCAAATAATCCTTCTCCTCGCAGAAAATTTCTCGCTTATCAACTCCGCGATTGTAAATATGATAATATTCATTATTGGCGAATTTTGTCTTTCTCATACATAAAGATTTTCTATTTTATTTCTAAAAGAGTGTAGTCTATAATTTCATTAACCTCATTAAACAAAAACTTTCCTTTAAATCTTTTTTCTTTTAAAAACATCGGCAGCCAATATTTATCATCAGGCCACATTAGGTCATAAGGTATCTCATTTATATCAAACCATCTCGGTTTCATTTCTTCGCTTTCTGCGGGACTTCCTTTAAATTCTTTTACATAAAAAATATGAACTTCCATATTTCCTGAACCGTCTTGATATTCAAATTCAACAATTCCTAATTTATTCATTTCTTTAATCCCAATTCCAGACTCTTCTCTCATTTCTCTTTTTGCCGCTTCTTCAATCGTTTCTCCTTGTTCAACTTTTCCGCCAAACCCGTTCCACTTTCCTTCTCCATGCCCGCGTTTTTTCATTCCAAGCAAAATTTTTGGATGTTGGTGGATGATGCATAATGTTAGGATTTTTTTCATTATATTATTTATTTTTTCTTCTATTTTTATTCCAAATATAAATTAGAATACAAGACCATAAATAAAAAAGAAAAAGGTCGGTAATAATAAATCCCAAATCAAACAATGGTAATTGTTCGAATTTATTTGATGTCCAAAACATTAAATTTTGTATCGTGAAAATAGGAATAAAAAGAACCAAAGTTAGTAAAATCCGTTTTCTATCCGGTTTAAAAAACTTTTTGAAAAAGTTAATAATCATATTTTTCAAATTAAATTTATTAACTATTTTTTAGGGTAAGACAAAAGCATTCCAATTATCGCCAGACCGCTAAATAAAATTAGATGATTAAAATTCCCATTTATCAGAAAAAGTGTTAATCCATAAACGGCAATCGCGTCCGCCAAAGCGTATTTTATCATAAATAGATTTCTTTTATTTTCAGACAATGATTCCATCAGCTTATGCTCTGTTTTAGAATTCCATCTGAATAAAACGATAAGCTGGATTATAGCAAGAAATAAAAATGCGTAGAACAGGACAGAAAACATTTCACTTTCCAACTCAATAAATCCTTTTCCTTCTTCAAATCCTTCTCCTGTTTGCGCTATCATTACCGCCACAACACTATAAATAAAAATCGCGCCCAAAAACGACGCCCAAAGAAGTTTTTCATTCGGCGGTTTCACTGGTAATTGATTGTTTATCTGATTTTCCATAGCAGTTGATTAATTGTTAATGTTTTTGTCATTTGATATTGAATTGATATTCTTGCATAACGGCTCCACAGCCCTATCGGGACTATGGAGCCAACAGTTCTAATAACCTAAAAAGCTAAGAAGCTACAACCTAAAAACCTATTTCTTCTTTCCCAAATAAATCATCGTCTTCAAAACCGTATCTGGCGTGAGTGAAATACTATCAATCCCCTCTTTAACCACAAATTGCGCGAAGTCGGAAAAGTCGGATGGAGCTTGTCCGCAAATGCCGACTTTTCTTTTTCGCTTGTGAGCGCCTTTGATCAATTGCCTGATGAGAATTTTTACCGCTTCGTTTTTCTCGTTGGCAATATGAGACAAATTTCCATTATCACGATCTATCCCCAAAGTAAGCTGGGTTAGATCATTGCTGCCGATTGAGAACCCGTCAAAGATTTTGGCAAACTCGTCAACCAAAAGAATATTTGCCGGAATTTCCGCCATCACATAAACTCGCAAGCCATTCTTGCCTCGCTCAAGACCGGCTTCTTTCATCACTTCTAAAACTTTCTTGCCCTCTTCTACCGTTCGGCAGAACGGAACCATCACGATCACATTTGTCAGACCGAATTCCTCGCGAACTTTTTTAATCGCTTCGCATTCCAATTTAAACGCTTCTCTATATTTATCATCGTAATATCTTGAAGCGCCGCGCCAGCCAAGCATTGGATTTTGCTCGCTTGGTTCAAAATATTTTCCGCCAATCAAGTTAGCGTATTCATTGCTTTTAAAATCTGAAAATCGCACAATTACGTCTTTTGGATAAAAAGCGGCGCCTAATTTTCCAATTCCCTGCGCCAGCTTGTCAATAAAAAATTCGGATTTGCTTTTATAGCCGTTAGTGATCTTATGTATTTTGTTTACTGTCTGCCTGTCGATTACAACGCTTTTAACTTTTTTATCCAAGGCCATTAATGCCAACGGATGAACCTTGATCGTGTTGTTGATGATAAATTCTTCTCTTGCCAGACCGACTCCGTCATTCGGAATAAAAGATTGAGTAAACGCCTGATCCGGTTCGGCAAGATTCATCATCATTTTCACTTTCGGCTTTTTAATCTTTCCAATATTTGTTTTCTTGACTTCAAAATTTAACAATCCTTCATAGACATATCCCTCTTCTCCCTCCGCGCAGCTTACTGTCACATCTTTTCCGTTTTTAATAACTTCCGTGCAAATTCTTGTTCCTACGACGCACGGGATTCCGAGTTCACGGGATACAATCGCCGCATGGCAAGTTCTTCCACCCGAATTCGTCACGATCGCGGAAGCGATTTTCATAATCGGCTCCCAGTCCGGATCGGTCATTTCCGTCACTAAAACTTCTCCCTTTTTAAAATTTTCAATACCACTCACATCTTTAATAAGATTAACTTTTCCTTTGCCGATCTTATATCCAACACTCGCGCCGGAACAAAGAATTCTACTTTTCTTGCCAATTATATATTCTTCCAAAACATTTACATCACGGACGCTTTGCGCCGTTTCAGGACGCGCCTGAACGATAAATAATTTTCCCGTCACTCCGTCTTTCGCCCATTCCATATCCATCGGTCTTTTGTAATGCTCTTCAATGATCGTCGCCCACTCCGCAAGCTTTAGGATCTCTTCTTCTTTGATGCAAAATTTCTTTCGGTCTTCCTTTGGAACCGCGACATTCTTTGTTGAAGATTTTCCTTCCGCGCTGTAAATAAGCTTCAACGCTTTTGATCCAAGACTTTTTTCTACTATCGGCTTAAACCCTTTTTTGAGCGTTGGTTGAAAAACATAAAATTCGTCCGGAGTAATTTTTCCCTGAACAATATTTTCTCCAAGACCGTAAGCGGCATTTATAAGGACTGCGTCGCGAAACCCAGATTCGGTATCAATTGAAAACATAACCCCGCTTATCGCACGATCAGAACGAACCATTTTTTGAATTCCAACCGAAAGCGCGATTGTGAAATGATCAAATCCTTTATCTTCTCGATATGAAATAGCGCGATTCGTAAAAAGCGAGGCAATGCATTGATGAGTGGCATATAAAATATTATGAATTCCTTTAATATTTAGATATGTATCTTGTTGTCCCGCGAAAGAAGCGTCCGGCAAATCTTCCGCCGTCGCGCTACTTCTAACCGCCATATCAACATTTTTTCCATACACCTTCTCCATTTTTTCATAAGCCTTGGCAATTTCATCGCCTAAATGCTCAGGGAACTTAGCGGCCATTATGGCATGCCTAACTCTTTCTCCTCTTTCTGAAAGATTTCTAATATTATGCGTATCAAGATCTCTTAGAATATTTTTTATCTCGTCCATTAACCCCGACTCTTTCATAAACTGGCGATAGGCATAAGCCGTCAAAGCAAACCCATTTGGAATGTTCACTTTTTTCTTAGTTAATTTTTGATACATTTCCCCAAGAGACGCGTTCTTACCGCCGACAAGGCCGACATCTTTATTAGTCACCTCATCAAACCAGAGGATATTTTTTTGTGTTCTGTTTTTCATTTTTGGTTTTTGTTAATGTTTTAAAATTGATTTATTATGATTTCATTATAACATAAAATTGTTTTGAATAAAACATCAAGCTTCGTTAGCTCCACTCTCCTGAGTGGAGCTTTTTGTCCGAACAATAAACCGCGCCTATGCCAGATTGTTAATTGACTGTTAATAGGATTATTCTACGCAATTTAACAACAGGCTCCAGTCAGGAGACTGGAGCCAACGAATTTCCGAATCTTTTAAAGATTCGGAATTTACAACACACAACTATTTTTTTCTTCATAATCATCATAATTTCCCAGATATTCTTTCACTTCATTATTTTTTATTTCCCAAATTACATTACAGACTTCAGAAAGGACGGATCTGTCGTGCGAGACTATCATAATCGGACCACTGAAACTCTTAAGAACTTCAATCATGGCGCCTTTGCTTTCAAGATCAAGATGATTCGTTGGTTCGTCTAATAAAAGCATATTTGAACCGCTCAAGATCAATTCGGCGATTGCCACTCTCGCTCGTTCTCCTCCGCTTAAATCGGAAATGCTTTTGAAAACATCTTCTCCTGAAAAAAGCAAAGCTCCTAAAACAGTTCTTATTTTTTCCTGCCCTTCTCTGACTTTTGATTCCACTTCTTCCAAGATATTTTTTTTCGGATCAAGTTCTTCGTGAGCCTGCGCGTAATAGCCGATCTTTATTTCGGAAGAAAATTTTATTTTCCCCTCAATTGAATCGTTTTTACCAACAAGAGTTTTCAGAAATGTTGATTTACCGGCTCCATTCGGACCGATAATTCCTATCTTACTGCCCTTCTCCACAGTCCAATCGCCCTCAAATACCGCCAAAGGAAATTCTTTTCCGCCAATAAAAAGGTCTTTAAATTCCAATACTTTCTGAGGCAGTCTTTTTGAAATATTGAATTTAATTTTGACTTTCTTTCTGTTTTCTTTCGGTTCCTGAACTTTTTCAAGTTTGTCCAGCATTTTAATTCTGCTCTGCACCGCTTTGGCTTTTGTCGCCTTATATCGAAATCGCTCAATGAATTCATTCTGTTTTCCCAGATACTTTTCCTGTCGTTTATATTCCTCTTTTTTTCTTTGCTCCCGTTCCTGCCTTTCTTCCAGATAGCCGGAATAATTGCAATAGTATTTTTCCAAACCGCCGCTCTGGAGTTCAAATGTTTTATCGCAAACCAGATCAAGAAACCGCTTATCATGAGAAACGGCGATAATCGCTCCATCCCAATCGGCAAGAAAATTTTCCAGCCAGTTTATTGTTTCCAAATCCAAATGGTTTGTCGGTTCGTCAAGAACAAGCAAGTTTGGTTTTTGAAGAGCGATTTTCGCAAGAGCCAATCTCGTTTTTTCTCCGCCACTGAGAGATTCAATTTTTCTACTCCATTCGCTTTCCAAAAAATTAAATTTCTCCAAAACTTCTTCCGCCAACTCTTCATATTCATATCCATTATTCGCTTCATAATCAGAAACCACTTCTCCATATTCAATTATTTTTTCCTCCAAATTCTTCCCATTTGCATCAGCCATTGAATTTTCGTATTCTCTTTTTTTAACGATCAAGTTATAGATTAATTTATCAGCCGACATCATTTCTTCCAGTATAGAATTATCAAGAGAATTCCAATGCGTTTCTTGAGGCAAATATCCGATACTAAGAGCTTTATTTCTCTGAACATCACCGCCATCGCTTTTAAAAAGCCCTATAATTATTTTTACAAGAATGCTTTTTCCAGTCCCGTTCGGACCAATGATCGCGATGCGATCGCTCTTATTTACAACCATATCCACACCGGAAAAAACCTTTTGTGTTCCAAATTTCTTTGACACCTTGCTCAAAGCTATTAGCGATCCCTCGATCGGCTTGCTTTTAATTATGATATTATTTTTTAACATATGTTTGAATTATTTTAATTTATGTAAATCCTTCCTTGCTTGTTATACTTACCACAGAAAGAAAAGCATAGAGGTATGTTTTATAAATTTTCAATGACAGTAATATATGATTGTCATTTCGAACCTGATAGGGTGAGAAATCTATAAATATTACTATGCCAGAAATAATAGGTTTAGATGAAATATCTATAGTTTACAGATCTCTCAATCGTTCCTCCTTCGAGATGACAAATTTTTATAAGATGAAAATAAATAACATTCCCCCCAACCAAAAAACCTGCTAAATAGTATCTTGTTTTATTTGCTATCTTGCGCAAATTATTTTGCGAAATAGCGCGACAAAAAACAATCCACCTATTTAACAGGCTTTGTCCGAATATACATAATAACACAACCCATAATCCGGCTTGCGTAAATATTATTTGATTTTGGGATAAATTTATTCATATATGCAATTAATATAGCCCTAGTCTACCATTATTTTAAAATGTGTCAAATTTATTCGGATCAGTTCCGATTTTTTTCTCCTAAGTCAATCATTATCAGAATCCAACCGTCCGGAACCAGATGGATCATATCCGGCGTTTACCTCTTCTCCATCAAGATAACCATCTCCATCCGTATCAGGAATAAGCGGATTCGTTCCCCATTTTTTTACTTCTTCAAAATCATTCAATCCGTCGCTGTCTGTATCAAATTTATTAATGTCAGTTCCTAAAACTTTTTCTTCCTCATCTTTCAGTCCGTCTCCATCTGTATCAATAATTTTAACTTCTTTTTGCTTTTTTACTTCTGGTTCCTTATTTTCCAATTCATCCTCAGCTTTTTTAATTGAGCATCCGGAAAAAGAAAGAACAGTAATCAATAATAACGCTAAAATAACTGCTTTTTTGTTGTTTTTCATTTGTTTGAATATAAACAATAAAAGTCTATTTAGAATTATAACTTATTTTTCCATATTCATCCATCTTTTTTAAAATATTTATTCTTTTTTCAATCGACGGATGACTATGAAAAAGCCTCTTCCAATAACTTCTTAAGTTATCTTTACAAGGACTTGCAATATAAAGATGAGCAGTTGAAGAATTCATTGTTTCAAGAGAAAATTCATCTAAAGAAATTTTTTTTAGCGCGTCTGCCAATCCTTTTGGATAACGAGTAAAAAGCACTCCTTCCGCGTCAGCTAAAAACTCTCTCTTTCTTGAAATTTTGTAAAAAACCAGTTCCTCAATTAACGGCACGCATGATAGAAGAAGCACCAGAAACATTCCCATCAAAACAATAACATAAAAAATACTAACAAGCGCGGCCTTTATAAGAGATTCTGTCATATCACCGGATCTTATTATTCCTACGAATGAATTTACAATTTTGACAGCTGAATCAACTATTTTTCGTATAAATCCGAGCAGGAAAACCAGTGTAGTCGCAAGCATCACATCATTATTTTGAATATGCGCGATTTCATGGGCAATTACGCCTTCAAGCTCAAGATTATTCAATCTTTGAAGAGAACCTTCTGTCAAAACAAGATAGGCTTTTTTGGGGGTTTTTCCAATTGTAAAAGCGTTGATTGACATATCAGGCGTTTTATATATTTTTGGAACAGGCACGCCCGCGATTCTACATAAATTTTCAGTCATATTGTAAAGTTGTTTGTTTTTTTCTCTTTTTATTGGAATTGCTTTGTTTTCTTTTAAAATAAGCTTATTCGAAAAAATATAATCGCTAAAACTTAGAAATAAAAATATCATAAGAATAACAAATGTATTAAAATGATTTTTAAGCAATAAAAGATCCACAATGTAAGCAACTATAAAAAGAAAAACGATAAAAACAGCAACAAATATAATTGTCTGATTTGTATTTTCATCAATTCTATTATAAGTTGTTGACATATAAATATTTTTATCAAATATAAAAACAAAAGAACATATTAGTAAAAATATCTTCTTTTTTATTTCTTATTCATATTAATTACAAAACTAATTTTTTATATCCACTCCTTTCAATGCCGCAATTCTTTCTCCAACCGGCGGATGGGTCATAAACCATTTGCTGACCTTTTTTCCTTTAAAAGGATTGGCAAAATATAAATGCGCCGTGGCGCGATTGGCAACTTCAAGCTTTTCAGAATCAGCTGAAATTTTTCTTAAAGCGCTTGCCAATCCTTCAGGATAGCGAGTTAACAGCGCGCCGTCTGCGTCGGCTAAAAATTCTCTTTTACGGGAAATCGCAAGCTGGATAAGCATCGCGAAGACAGGAGCTAAAATGGATAAAATAATTGCAATTATGATTAAATATCCGCTTCCGCCCCTATCTCTGCTTCTTCCGCTTCCTCCAAACCAAACCCAATGCCTGAAAAAGTCAGCTAAAAGCGCCACTACTCCGACCAAAACAACAACAACAGTCGCTAATAAAATGTCCCTATTCCCAATATGCGAAAGCTCGTGGGCAATAACACCTTCCAGTTCACTTCTGTTTAATTTCTGTAAAAGCCCGCTCGTCACCGCTACCACAGCATGTTCTGGATCTCGTCCCGTTGCGAAAGCATTCGGAGCAGAATCATTTATAATATATATTTTCGGCAAAGGAAGTCCGGCAGTAATGCAAAGATTTTCCACTAGCCGATATAATTCTTTATTATCTTCAAATTCAACCAGTTTAGCTTTGCTCATTTTAAGAACTATTTTATCAGAATACCAATAGCTTCCCACACTCATCAAAATACTAAAAATCACCGCGAACCAAAGAATGAAACTTGATCCCATCACCTCCGAAAAAACCCATCCTATTGCAATTACAAATACCAAAAACACTGACATCAGAATGTAAGTGTTGCGTGTATTTTTATCTGATTGTGTATATAGTGTTGGCATAGTTTCTAAGTTAAAAATTTTCCATCATTATAAATCACAGCTAAATACCGCCCAGTTTCCATCTCCTAAAGGATCTACAAAGCCGAATAAAACCATAATTAAATTTACAATAACCCAGACAATAAAAATTATTACGAAACCATACAAAATTTTATTAACATTTTGTTTTGCTGATAAGATCAAACTTGCGTCTCCAGAAGTTTTTACATAAATTAATCCCCCAACAACTAACGCCAATACAGTAATCAAAACAACCAATTTCATTAGAAAATTTATTATTGAATTCGCGAGAATAATAATGTGGCACAAATTACAAGGCTTTGTATCGTCCCACGCAGTTGCTGGATCGTCCCATTTTCTATCACACGGAATAAGGCCTCCAGTCGTTACGAGAACATTATCACTGTATATTACTTCTAAATTTTTTAATGTATAGTTGCCAGCTTGTATGGAAAAAATTTCGAGTGAAATTTCACAATTACCAGTTTCATCTGGAACACAGGATGACAAAAAGGCGGTAATTGCCGCGCAATTCGCTCCATTCGTACAAGTTCCAGTTCCGTCTGAACAGAATGTAAAAGTTTTTGTAGGAGAAAGAAGAGTCTCCGGCGTGCCTTGGGATGAACCAACCTTCGGGAACATCCTTAGGCCTGTCATATCTGAATAGCTATGAGATTTTCCTCCTAGATTCGGTGTTTGGCATTGCAAATTAAATGAATTAAAAACATCATCAAACTCATATTTATAAGCTATTCCGGCATCATAACTTACCACCCAGCCGTAACCGTCAAAATCGATTGCAACCCCTCTTAAATCCCCCGTACCGGGATGAACATTGAACCAAGTAGAAGGATTAATAAATACATAAAACTCATCATCATGCGAATTAGCAGTCCAAACATACCCTTTCCTATCAACAGCCACTCCATTGGTTCCTGAGAACACTTTAGTTTCATAAATTATAGCTGGAGGAAACGCGCCGGGACAATTTCCAATTACAAAATCATATTTATGAACCGTTCCGTCCTCATGGCAAGATACATAGATATTACTGTCTTTGTCCACGCTAATGCCATAAGGCAAGTTTATTAGATCTACGCTTGAAAGCGCGCCGGTTAAAACATCTATACATTGCAAAGAACCTCCTCCTCTATTAGAGATCCAGATATGACCAAAAAAATCTCCTATTGCTCCAAACGGACATCCGCCAGTGTTGACATCAGGGGCTAATTTGGAAGTTGGCCAATTTGTCTTATCTAATTTTGAAGCATCAAGGTCCCCGCAATTAGCTGTCCAAATATTTCCATCAAAATCGCCCGTTATTCCTTTTACTCCACCGATAGCAGCAGGAGAAAAATTACCAATTACTTTATACTTTATGCAAGGCTCATTTCCGCCAGTTCCACATTTATTTCCAGAACAATCTGCGGGACAAAAATACACTGTTTCATCGGTTCCGCACAATGAATCGCCACAATCTCCCCCAGGAGGAGCATTTCCCGTAAGTGGCGATAATTTTGAAACATCTGTTCCTGTTCTACTTGCCACCCATACATCTCCTCCAGGAATAACATATGTGCGCGAAGGAGCAGAAATAACATTATATGTCTCAATTATACTGCAATCATTTATGCTTATCTGTTTTATTTCATTATTCTCAGTGACACCATCAGGAAGATATGTAACAGGTATCCAAATATAAGGTGTTTTAATTTCTACGTCTGGATCAGTCAGCACCATATCCGCCTTAACACTAAAAACAGTTGACCCAAAAGGAAGAGAAATTTTAGGACAATCTGTAATCGTATCACAAGTTGTTCCTCCTCCGGGAGGAACAGCAAAACTAAAAGTTCGATCTCCAGACATCGGATCGCCATTTGAAAATTCCCTAAGCGCCGGCTGGCACATAGGTATAAGGCTATAAGCATTTATAATTCTGCTGCCTGCTATAGAAAATAATATTAACAAAGCCGCAAAATATGCTAAAGATTTTATTTTTCTCATAACCCTATTTAATAAATATATTGAGCTTCACGCATTTTAGGAGTCCGACTCCGAAGCTTCGGAGTCGGACTCCTAGAATGCTTATATTTTAATTCTTTATAGATAAATTACCAAACAAAATCAAAACTTATTCATCAATATTTTCTATTCCGCTTATTTTCCATTCATCATTGATCTTGATAAAATCAATTTTAATCTTTTTATTTTTTGAACTTGTAATTAAATTATTTACATCTCCTATATAAGGATCTCCTTTTTCATCTACCCAAATTATAGTTTCCCTTTGAATGATCGCTCCGGCAAAATTATCAATGTTTAGATTTATAATCATCTCCGCTCTATTTCCATTGTATAATAAAAATGTAGAGTCTGTTAATCTTGCCTTTGCGGAAAAATATTTTCGCGGTTGATCTTCTATTTCTTTTTTCATTTGTTCTACTCTGTTTTTTTCTTTATTCTTCATTTCCTCAGCCATGGAATGATATTGTGATTCAATGTTTGAAAAATTTCCCCAAGTATAAGAATAGTAAATCATAGCAAAATTTTCCGCGAATATTTTTGTTTTTTCTTTTTCTGTTAATTCCTCTTTTTTCGTTAATTCCGTTTTTTCAGAATTTTTTGATCGCTGTTCTTCTTGTTCGTTGTTTTGGCTTGGAATATCTTTATTTTCTTTTTTTAGAAAAAAAACTATACCTGTCAAAAAAGAAAGCAAGATAGAAAAAATTACAGCGGCAATAATAATAATTTTCTTTAAATTACTTGACATGTGCGTATGATATTTTAACATTACAAATCAAAGAGACTTAGTCTCTGGAAGTTTCATTATCACTGCTATTTAAGGATGGGATTGAATTGCGTATAAACCCAATTCAACTAACAAACAACATTCCATTCTCCTCCAAGCGGATCTAAATATCCCCACGCGCTAAGCAAAAAGTCAACAATTAACCACGACAAAGACAATATCAAAAATCCGACAATAACCCATTTAAGCGCGGTTTTCGCGTTATTTTTTCTTTCCGGATCTCCAGCGGAAGTTATAAACAAAAATCCTGTTATTATAATAACTAGAATAGCCGCCATAGCCGCCATTTTCATCAAAAAATTCATTCCCTGATTTAAAAGCATAATACCATGACAAAATTCACACTTATCTGTATCGTCCCACGGAGTATTTGGATCATTAACCATCCTGTCGCAAGGTATAATACCGCCACAGATATTAGATCCTGCCACGCAATTGCTGCTAAGCCCGCCGTCTGTTGATACGCATCTGTCGCCCGTGCAAATATCGCCGTCTCCCGCATCACAAAAGCTTGGATCATCAGGATAATGACAGCTGCCATCCAACTTGTCGCATCTTCCAGGCCCTACTTGGCAAAAACCGGGAGTATTGCATGCGTTAGGATCATCTGGATAAACACAAACAGCGCTATTATCTATGTTCTTACAAACTCCAGGCCCTATTTCACAGTGACCGGGAGTATTGCACACGACACCTACGCAAGACGGGCAATCCGGATCGGGAGGATTCGTACATCCCGCGGGACAAATCCCGTCAATAGGCCCGCAAGCGATGCAAGCGCTTGTATCAAAGGCGGTACAAAAAGGATTACACGATAAAACCCCTTCCGCGAAACCAACAGTGGCGCAAGTTTCTCCTCCTAAATCCAATCCGTCACAAATTTCAAGCCCGTTCAAAATACCATCGCCGCAAAGAACTGATAGGTCAATAACTCTAAGTCCCGCTTCTCCAGCGGCCGCATAAGCGAAATTGCCGGCAGCATCAATAACAAGATCCACCATAATTTCATTAGCAGCGCTGTTTGGAACAGTAAAAATTTCACCCAAGAGAATATCTCCCGGATCAGTGATATCAACCGCCCTAAGGCCTACACCTTTAACGCTAACATAAGCATCATTTCCAGAAATAGAGAAAGCAAAAGTCTCAAACCCTAAATTAATATTATCAACCGCTTGCACTGTCGGAAGAGCGGCCGGAGTAGAAATATCAATAGGAGAAAAAATAGAAAAACCATCTATGTAAGCATAATTGCCGGAGATATGAACACTGCTGGTTGAATAATCAACATTAATGCTTTTTAACAAAGGCAGAGGATTTATAGCAAGATTAGAAATATCAATGACATCAAAATATCCTTCGCCCGCGGAACCGTCAACATAAGACACATAGGCATAATTTCCGGAAATATCAACGCCTTGGACGCCAGTCAATGTGTTGGGATATTGATGATCAGCGACAGAAACGGGAGCGGCTGGATTAGAAATATCAATGATTTCAAAAGCCGCCGGACCGACAGCACCCGCGGTTCCGATAGCCAGATAAGCATAATTGCCGGAAATATGAACATCATTAACATGTCCTAAAGCTGGAATACTTACTATTGGAAGAGGTTGTTCCTCTTGAAAAGGAAGGGGTAGATCTTTCGGCTGAAAAGGAGGAAAAACATATAGGTCCCCGGGATCAGGAAAAGCGTCTGGCTGATTAAGCTGATTAGTATTAACAATCGCAAACTCTCCTTTAGTGCCAACATACGCGTAATTTCCGACAACATCAATGCTCAAAGGCTCTGTATCAAAATAATGAATCGTGACTACTTTTGTTGGATCGGCAACAGTAAATTCCTGAAGGCTCCACAAAGACGAATCTGTCACAAAAACATATAGTCCGTCATCGGAAAGATCAACTCCGGTAGCATTTAATGGAAATTCGCACGCGGGAACCGTATAAATGTGCCTGCAAGTATTGACGCAAGTTAAATTCCCGCCATAAGCTGCCATTTCTGCAAGACAACCAGGATTTTTTGAGTGTAAACTTTTATCTTCAGTATCCGTAGGATCAATATCTCCGCAAATTTTAGTCGCGCAAGTCTGTCCTCCAAAATCCACTGTTCCAGAAGTCTGATGTATGTCACAATATAGTTCCGGTCCGTTTATATTTCCATCTCCGCACCAATCAATCGGGGTGCAATCAGCTTCCCATGTACATGTCCTGTCACTCGGAGAACAATCACACTGAGTTCTTGCTTTATCACAAGACGTAGAATTTAAGCAATCCTGATTATCAGTAGCGCCGCCATCTACACCGTCATACTGCCAATCGCACATATCACACAAGATCAGCCCGTCGTACGGCAAAGTATCTGAAAGCCCATCATTAGGTAGGCCGGCTGGATAGTCAGAATTAGGAACAGTACATGAAGATGGATATGGAGCGTTAGCTCCGTCGCAATCTTCAGTATCATTGTTGATTTCATCTCCGCACCACTCCATATCATACCAACAGCTCCATGTACAAGTAGCAGTGCAAGAGCAACATCCACAATTTATGTTTTTGATACAATCACGATTTTGAACATATCCAACTGCATCCGTCTGAGATGAAGGTCCAGCACATGAGCAATCGCAACAAGGCGGATAATTACAATAACAACAAGCACAACTACCACAATGAGGAACGCAAGGCGGTGGTCCTGGAGGAGCTTGAGCAAATAATGTTATTTCTTCCGCGCTTTGAAAGGAAAAGGCCTGAGTGATCGATGTCATTTCTTCCGCGCTTTGAAAAAAAACAGATAAAGAAAAAATTACCGCGAAAAAAACGAATGAAAATGTCTTTTTATTTATCTTACTTAAGACACTAAAAACAACTTTTACATATTTTTTTACCATAATTTTTATTTTAATTTTTAATTATCTATCATTTTTATATTTATCTTTCTCACAAAAAACCTCGCCGTTCTTGATAGCGTTAAATTACAAACTCATGCGTAACAAAAGCTTATTCCTAAAACTCTACTTTCGGAGTTTCTTTTTCTTTTACGTCTTCAATTTCAAAAAATTCCCTTTTCCCGATTTTCAGCGTATTAGCGACAATACTATCCGGGAAAACTTGAATTTTTGTATTCAGATCGCGGACATTGCCGTTGTAGAATCTTCTTGACGCCTGGATTTTATTTTCCGTGTCGGATAACTCTCTCTGAAGCTCAAGAAAGTTTTCATTCGCTTTTAAATCAGGATAATTTTCAGAAACCGCGAATAAACTTTTCAAAGCTCCTGAAAGCATATTTTCTGCTTCCGCTTTTGCTTCTGGATTTTGAGCGTTCATCGCGTTTGCTCTCGCTTTAGTAACTTTTTCAAAAAGTTCTCTTTCATGCGTCGCGTATCCCTTAACGGTATTTATTAAATTTGGAATAAGATCATATCGCCTTTTAAGCTGAACATCAATGTCGCTCCAAGCTTCATTAGTCCGCACCTTTAGCCTAATTAGCCCGTTATAGATCATTACAACCCATAATCCGAGGACAATTAAAACTGCGAGAATTAGCAATAGGTAAGTTTCCATATTTTTGTTCCTTTCTTTAAGTTATTTGAATTACAAAACCCTTATTAATTTGTTCGTTTAGTGTGAATATTAGTTTAAATCAGCGTTTACTATAAAAGACACTAATAAAACTAATACTTACATAAAGATAACTAAAAAAAGTAGAATTTCATGATCCAAAGTTATTTAGTTAATTAATTTTTCTCATCAGTTATATTTTAACATAATTATATTTTAATACAAGAAAATTACATCTAAATTGCTAAATTGCTAAATTGTCATACTATATATAATTCATCGCTAGCTCCATTGTCCCCCGACGCGAGAACTGGTTTGCAACCAGTTTTCAATGTTTCCCAAACAAGTAAAACTATATGATATTTCAAAACATAAGGAACGGGTTACAAACCCGCTTCTACGATAATCTTCTGAAATCACAAAAAGCTCCACTCGGGAGAGTGGAGCTAACAAAGGCGTTACAGGTTATACGTTATACGTTATACGTTTACATTCCCATTCCCGGCATACCCATCCCGCCGCCGCCCATTGGAGGCATTGCAGGTCCGCCAGCTGGCGGATTCTTCTCAGGCAAATCCGTAACAGCAACTTCCGTGGTAAGAAGCATTGCTGAGACTGAAATAGCGTTCTCAACGGCTGATCTTGTAACTTTCACGGGATCAATAATTCCTTCTTTTATCATATCGTCAACCATCACGCCTGAAATAGCATTATATCCATTGTTTTTTAGTTCAGATTTTCTAACAACATTCGCGACAACGGCTCCTTCTTCTTTTCCGGCATTTTGAACAATTTGCCTTAATGGCTCTTCAAGCGCCCTAATCAGAATTTTAAATCCCGCGTTAAATTCTTCCGCAATATCTTTGCTCGGAACCGGTAAATTTATTTTTTCTACAACAACTCCCGCTTTTACTAAGGCCGTTCCGCCTCCGGCAACAATTCCTTCCTCAACAGCGGCTTTTGTGGCAGCAAGAGCGTCTTCAACTTTATGCTTTTTGTAAGTAAGCTCTGATTCTGTAGCAGCGCCGACTTTCAAAACCGCGACTCCTCCGGCAAGTTTCGCCAGTCTTTCCTGAAGCTTTTCTTTATCAAAATCAGAATCGCTTGCGTCAATTTCTTTTCTAATTTGAGCAACTCTCTTGTCTATATTTTGTTTATCTCCCTTGCCGTCAACAATTGTCGTATTATCTTTTGTTGAAATAACTTTTCTAGCTCTTCCAAGCATATCTAAAGTCGCGTTTTCAATCTTAATTCCAAGATCTTCCGTAATAACTTTTCCACCAGTCAGCTCGGCAAGATCAGAAAGCATCTCTTTTCTTCTATCGCCAAATCCGGGAGCTTTTACGGCAAGCGCGTTAAATGTTCCTCTGATCTTATTGATCACTAAAGTTGCAAGGGCCTCGCCGTCAACTTCTTCGGCAATAATCACAATGTCCTTTTTGCCTTCCTGTGTTATTTTTTCTAAAACGGGCAAAATTTCATTAAGTGAAGAAATCTTCTTATCAGTAATTAAAATATAAGGATCTTCAAATTCAGCCTGCATCTTATCAGTATCAGTGATCATATAAGGAGAAATATATCCTTTGTCAAACTGCATACCCTCAACCACATCGCTGCTCATTCCAAAAGTTTGAGATTCTTCAACAGTTATTACGCCGTCTTTCCCGACTTTTTCCATTACTTCCGCAATAATGTTTCCAATTTCACTATCTTCTGCTGAAATTGACGCTACCTGCGCTATTTCTTCCTTGCTCTCAATTTTCTTTGCGTTTGCTTTAAGTTCTTTTATAATCTCTTTTCCAGCCGCTTCAATCCCATGCCTGATTCCGACAGGATTAACTCCCATCGCAACGTATTTAAGACCCTCTTTTACGATCGCCTGAGTTAAAACCGTTGAAGTTGTAGTTCCGTCTCCCGCTACATCATTTGTTTTTGAAGCAACTTCTTTAATTAGTTCCGCTCCAATATTTTCAAATTTGTCTTCAAGCTCAATCTCTTTAGCGATAGTAACTCCGTCATTCGTAATAGTCGGAGCTCCATAGCCTTTGTCTAAAATCGCGTTTCGCCCTTTCGGACCAAGCGTGATTTTTACAGCATCAGCAACTTTATCTATTCCTTTTTTAATTGCCTGCCGCGAATCCTCATCAAATTTTATATCTTTTGCCATAATATTTTTTGGTTAAATTGTTAATTATTAGATTGTCATCCTGAACAATGTCATCCTGAGCATAGCCGAAGGATTGTTTCAGGATCTTTTGTATGACTGGGCTTGACCTCTACCATTTAACACTAATCTTTTGTATGCAATGTAGACTATGTTAGATAATTTATGGATTAAGTTTAGCATAATATACGATAGATTCTGAAATAAATTCAGAATGACAAATTTATTTATGATTCATAATTCATAATTCATGATTCTTAATTCACTTCTATCCCACTACTGCCATTATATCTTCATCCGACACAACTAAATATTCCTTCCCATCAAGTTTGATTTCCGTCGGACTGTATTTCGAAAATAAAACAGTGTCGCCGACTTCAACGTCTATTTTACTTCTTTGCCCGTTTTCCAAAACTTTTCCCGGACCTACTGCCAAAACTTTTCCTTGTTCCGGCTTCTCTTTATCAACAGTGTCCGGAATAATAATCCCGCTTTTTGTTTTTTCTTCCGCGGAAACAGACTCTAAAATAACTTTGTTCCCAAGAGGTTTTAGCTTCATAGAACTTACCCTTTCTTTTTGCTTGCTTTATATAAACATAAAACAAGTAAATTATTAAATTTATTAAATAATGAATTTTTTAGCACTCTAGCCTATTGAGTGCTAATGGTATTATATTTGATCTATAAGATATGTCAAGAAGGTATTCATATAACGTGTAACGTGTAACGCAAAACATAAACAAAAATTTCTATACTGCGAATTATATATCATACGTTACACGTTATACGTTTTGCGTTATACGTTTAGCCCTGAATCTTTCTGTCCACCGAATTCGAACAATCCCAACTTCTCCATTCGCCTATTAAACTCCGGAATTATATTTGCCTCGTGCGAATCGGGATGAAATTCCAGTTGATCATTATTTATCGTAATCCGTCCACCGCTTTTTTTATAAAGCTGGTCTTTTTTAATTTTATTACTTTGTATTTTAGACAACGCATTTTCTAAATAATCCCCCATTCTTCCCGCTAAAGCAAATTCGGAAAATTTAGAAATGGAATTTAATATTTTGTTTCTTTTTATACTTCTGAAACTTCCTAATTCTGAATATTCATAATTCTGAACGTAATCCCCTATCCATTTGTTTTCTTCCTGAAATTCTCTGAATAATTTTTTATCTTTCTCGCTATCATAAACATTTATTAGATGCAAATAGCTTTGGGCATTATACAAACTCTCGAATGGAATTTTCAAAGACTTATCCGTAACATAATGATTCAGGCAAATTTTATCCTCTGTTTTATTTCTATATCGCCGCACGCCCAAAACAGAAGTTAACAGAGTAACAAGAGTTCTGGCCATCCAAATCCTTCCTTTTTTTGCCGTTATTATCAAATCCACATCAGATTCTTTTCTGCTGTTTCCAAGCGCGAGGGATCCTGAGACTAAAACCATTTTCATAAACGGTATGATCTGCATAATCCAAAATATTTTTTTTATCTTCTTCCATTTTTGATCAGCTAGTTTTTTACGGTCCAGGCGCTGCTGGATTATATCCGTTGGCTCCAGTCTCCTGCCCGTCCGGCAGGCGGGCCTGACTGGAGCCTCTTGTGATTTCAAAACCTGATTTTTCAAAAAATAAAATCCCAGCTTCCGGCTAATATACTTTTTTAAATATTCGCTGGTATTTAATAAATCACAAACATCACTTGATTCTTGATTCTTGATTCTTGATTCTTGATTCTTATTTACCAAATACAAAAAAACCTCAAAACCGGTTAGAGGATAATCTAAAATATCATAATAAACAATCGTCGCAAGGATTTGTTTTTCGAGAATGGTTGGGATTGACATAAAACTACATTGTTAAATTGTTATATTGTTAAATTTGTTCGCATCCATTGGCTCCATACTCCGTGTGGAGCCTTTTGTGATTTCAAAAAAAATATCCTAAGCTAATAATTATGTGAAACTAAATTCGGGATTGCCATGTCGTTTTGCAGGACTCCTCGCAATGACAGAATATAACGAAATTCTAAGAAGCTAAAAAGCTAAAAAGCT
>JAGLXN010000041.1 GCA_023132875.1 Candidatus Parcubacteria bacterium | reverse complement strand
CTAAAAAGCTATTATAAAAGCTCATCCAAATACTTCCCTGTCCAACTCTTCTTACATTTCGCAACCTGCTTCGGCGTTCCTTCTGCGACAATATACCCTCCTTTATCCCCTCCTTCAGGACCTAGGTCAATTATCCAGTCAGCGCATTTTATCACTTCAAGATTATGTTCAATAACAATAACCGTGTTTCCTCTGTCCACGAGTTTATTTAAAACACCTAATAATTTTCTTGTGTCTTCAAAGTGCAGCCCTACGGTTGGCTCGTCAAGAATATACAAAGTTTTCCCTTCTTTGACGGGACGAGCAAGTTCAGCAGAAAGTTTTATTCTCTGCGCTTCTCCTCCAGAAAGAGTTGTCGCGCTCTGTCCCAGTCTCATATAACCAAGCCCGACATCGTTTAAAATTGACAGCTTGCTATGTAAAACCGGAGTGTCTTTGAAAAAACTCAGAGCCTGCTTTACGGACATATCCAAAACTTCTGAAATTTTTACGCCTTTGTATTCAATTTCAAGAGTTTCACTGTTATATCTCTTGCCCCTGCATTGTTCGCATTCAACATATACATCAGGCAAGAAATACATTTCTATTTTTGTTACTCCATCGCCTTTGCAATTTTCGCATCTGCCTCCTTTTACATTAAAACTAAAATGCCCAACTTTGTATTTTCTGCTTTTTGCCTCGCTTGTATCGGCAAATAGGTCCCTAATATGCGTAAAAATTCCGGTATAAGTCGCCGGATTGCTTCTTGGAGTCCTGCCTATTGGAGACTGGTCAATGCTTATAATTTTGCTTATCTTTTTATCGCCAATTATAGCCTTGTGCTTTCCCGGTTCTGTCTGGGCTCTGTGCAGCTTTTTTAAAAGAGCCTTTGAAAGAATATCGTTTATCAAAGTAGATTTCCCCGAGCCGGAAACTCCGGTTACGCACACAAATTTGCTAAGAGGGATTTTGACATCTATGTTTTTCAAATTATTTTCACTGGCCCCCTTTATGGTTATCTCAAATCCATTTCCTTTTCTTTGCTTTTTAGAAGCTTCTATTTTTCTTTTTCCTGAAAGATAACAACCAGTAATACATTCTGCTTTCATAATTTGTTTTAGCGTTCCGGTTGCGACAACCTCTCCGCCAGCCTCGCCTGATTTCGGACCCATGTCTATTATATAATCCGCGTTTTTGATGAAAAAATCATCATGCTCAACGACTATAACCGAATTTCCAAGATCTCTTAATTTTTTCATCGCGTCAAACAGCTTATTATTGTCCTTCCTGTGAAGTCCGATTGACGGTTCGTCTAAAACATAGAGGATCCCATTCAATCTAGAGCTTAGTTGAGTGGCAAGTTTTATTCTTCTTGCTTCCCCGGCAGAAATAGTTTCAGAAGATCTTGAAAGAGAAAGATAATCAAGCCCGATATCTTCAAGAAGCTTGAGCCTTTTTATAATTTCTTCCACTATCTGTTTTGATCTTTTCAAATAAGAATCGGGAAGATCTTTAAAAAATTCAATTTCTTCGACAATGGTCAGCTTAGTTATATCGCTAATAGACTTTCCGTTAACCTTTACGGCAAGAGCGTTATCGCTAAGCCTGTCCCCCGAACAGCTTGGACAAAGTTTTTTTGTCATATACTTTTCCAGCTCATTTCTTATATATTCAGAATTTGTTTCGTAATATTTTTGCTCTAATATTTTTACCGCGCCTTGAAAATCCGCTGGCTCCATACTCCGTGTGGAGCCTTCCGTTGGCTCCAGTCTCCCGACTGGAGCCTTTTGTGATTTTGAAATAGACTTTGAGAAACGAAAATTTTCGTTCCCTACGTTGCTCTTAATTCCATAATATACTATGTCCAAATCTTTCTTGCTCATCTTTTCAACCGGAATGTTTATATTAATTTTATATTTCTTATTAATATATTTTAAAGTCTCTATATACTCATCCCATTTATTCAATAAATTGGCCCAAGGCCTGATAGCGCCTTCGGATAAAGTCAGGGATTTATTCGGGATAATAAGATTAGGATCTATCTCAAGTTTGACTCCGAGTCCAGTGCAATCGCTGCAAGCTCCGTATGGACTATTAAAAGAAAAAAGTTTTGGTTCTATATTTGGAAAAGCGCTTTTGCAGTTTTTGCAATAGAGATGATTGGAAAAGAAAAATTCTTTATTTTCATCTTTTTTCAAAGAAAAGTAATTTACCGCGGCAAAACCGGAAGAAAGATTTATAGCTGTTTCCACAGAATCTAAAATACTTTCATAACTTGCTTTATTTTCAGCAAAAGAAAACCTGTCCACAACAATATCAATATCATGAGGCTTATCTTTTTCAATATCGTCTTTTAACGCTTCTTTTATTTGTTTTATTTCCCCGTCTATCCTAATTCTTTGATACCCGGATTTATCATATTTCCTTATCAGAGAATAACAATCAGCGATTTCATTTTGCAGAACGGGAGCCATAATTATAACGCGAGAATCTTTTGGAAAATTATTTATGATATCAACAATTTTTCCGGGATTCTGTTTGTTTAATTCTCCGTTGCATTTCACGCAATGAACTTCTCCAATAGAAGAAAAAAGTATTCTTAAATAATTATAAATTTCAGTCATAGTTCCGACTGTTGAACGAGGCGTCTTGGCAGCACTCTTATCATCAATAGAAATGGCGGGAGATAGCCCTTCAATTTGATCTACATCCGGCTTGCTCATAAAATTCATAAACTGCTTCGGATAATTTGATATGTTTTCCAAATATCTTCTCTGCCCTTCGGCATAAATAGTATCAAACGCAAGTGATGATTTCCCGGATCCCGAAGGACCGGTTATAACCACAAGCTTTCCTCTGGGTATATCTACATTAATATTTTTTAAATTATGGACTCTCGCTCCTTTTATTGATATTTTTTCCCTATTCATAATAATATAAAATGAAAAATAAGCTGTATAAAATTGTATCACAGTTTCAGAATAAATCAAGAGGAATAGTATATTCTGAGACTGGCATGAAACCGACATACATTAGATTTTAATCTCACTGATAATAAAGATAAGAATCAACACAGTGTCAAATTGTTAAACTGTTAAATTGTCACATGTTTTATTCGTCTCTGGCAATTTGACAGTTTAGCAATTTGACAATAAAAAACAAACAATAGACAAATTTCCAAAAATATGCTATTTTAATGTTAAGTAATTCATTATTCATTATTCATTATTCATTATTCAAATCCATGATCACAAAACTTATAATTCAAATTCTAACAAATTCAATCGCGGTTTTTATCGCGGCAAAAATAGTTTCTGGATTTACTTTAGCGGAAGACAGCTTTATGACTTTGCTTGTTATAGGATTTATCTTTGGTTTAATAAACTTTTTTATAAAACCTATACTCAAGCTAATTTCAATGCCAATCATACTTTTTACATTCGGGCTCTTTACAATTGTAATAAATGTTGCTATGCTTCTTTTGTTGGATTATCTTGTCGCTGAAATGAATATAGAAAGCTTATCCGCGGCTTTTTGGGGAATGATCGTAATCAGCGCCGTTAACATCTTTATTGGAGCATTTTCTAA
>JAGLXN010000040.1 GCA_023132875.1 Candidatus Parcubacteria bacterium | reverse complement strand
TATGGACAAAACACTCGGCACAATTCAAATAATCATATCAGTACTTCTTATTATTTCAATCTTGCTTCAAAACAGAGGCGCCGGACTTAGCGAGACTTTTGGCGGGAGTGGAAATGTATACCAAACCAAAAGAGGGTTTGATAAATTTCTTTTTATCGCAACAGTAGTTCTCGCTATATTATTTTTAGGCACCGCTTTTTACGGTTTTATACAGCATTAGATAGTATTAAGCATTAAGTAGCTAATATTAGGCTTGGTATTTAATATTAATTGAATATTAATCAAGACCAGAGAATTAAAGTCCTGTCTTGATTAAAATAAATTAGGCTTGCGCGCTTCAATTTTATTGCGTTTCGGAGTGTAGAACGAAGCGATAGCGAAGTTCTACCTGAAAGCGAGTATTATGCGAGACTTCTAGTCAAACCCCGTTTCACTGCGTCTGACACTCCAAGCACACAAGTCTTAAATAAATATTAATAAAACTTATAAAAAATATAAAAGGTTTTTTAGGAAAACTAAATAGAGTTTTTTATGTCTTAAGCAAAAAAGAGCGAAGGTTTGTTCAGTTTTTACTGTTATTAATTGTCGTTAGCGGCGTTTATTTGGGCTTTTCTTATTATACAAAAAACACTCAAAAAGTCCCGGATTTTTGCGGAGAATACGCAGAGGGTATGATAGGACAGCCAAGATTTATAAACCCGATACTATCTCAATCAAATGATATTGACTCAGATCTTTCGTCTATTATATATTCCAGCCTTCTAAAACTTAATACGGAAGGAAATTTAGTTAATGATCTTGCGGAAGATTATAAAATAGGAGAAGATAAATTAAGCTATACTTTTTACATAAAAAGAAACGTGAAATGGCATAGCGGAGAAAAGCTCACTGTAGACGATATTATATATACAATTCAAACTATACAAAATCCTGATTATAACAGTATTTTGAGATCAAACTGGATAGGAATAAGAACAGAAAAAATAGACGATTACACAATAAAATTTATTTTAAAAAACGCATACTCTCCTTTCTTAAATAATCTTAGTTTTGGAATATTGCCAAAACATTTATGGGAACCTAAAGAAATAAATAATTTTCCTTTAGCCGAATATAATTTAAGGCCGATAGGAACTGGTCCGTACAAATTCAGCCAGTTTGCGAAAGACAGGGAGGGAAAGATAAGCTCTATTGAATTTATCAGAAATGATGAGTATTATGCTCAAAAACCATACATAGAAAAATTAGTATTTAAGTTTTTTCAAAAAGAGGAAGACGCAATATCAGCATTTAATCGAAAAGAGATTAAAGGAATAAATTATCTTTCTCCAAAAAACAAAGAGAAGGTCGCGGATTTTGAAAATTCAAATTTATACAGGCTCAAAATCCCGCGGTATTTTGCGGTATTTTTTAATCAAACAAAAAATAAAGCGCTTTCAGACAAAAAAGTGCGATTAGCTCTTGCGCACGCGATAGATAAGAACAAACTAATAGAAAAAATTCTGATAGGAGAAGGAAGCCCTTCAGAATCTCCAATACCGCCGCAGTTGTTAGGATATAATTCAGATACAAAAGTTTATGATTATGCCCAAGAACATGCTAAAAATACTCTTGACGCGACAGGATGGATTGATTCTGATGGCGATGGAATTAGAGAAAAAGAAGATATTAAAATAGAATTTACTTTAATCACACACGATCAGACTGAACTTTCTGAAACTGCAAAAATAATCCAGCAGATGTGGAAAGAAATAGGAGTTAATATTGAAATAAAAACCGTTCAGACAAACGAACTTCGAAATGACTATATAAAACCTCGTGAATATGAAGCCATTTTATTCGCGCAAATTCTTAACTATGATCCTGACCCGTTTGCTTTCTGGCACTCTTCGCAAAAAAAGGAATCCGGCTTGAATTTATCTTTATACGATAATTCGGAAGTTGACAAACTTTTAGAAGAAACCAGACAAGAAATAGATCAAAATATAAGAGCTGAAAAATATAAGGAATTTCAAAAACTTGTCGTTGAGGATATTCCAGCCATTTTCCTTTACAGCCCAAACTATTTATATCTCCACAGCAATTCAGTGCATGGAGTTGAGCTTAACAATATAGTCATACCTTCTAATAGATTTAATGAGATTGAGAAATGGTACATGAAGACAAAGAGGGTTTGGAAGTAAAAATCATCTAAACATTTTAACATATAAACATTTAAACAAAAATGAAGTTCTCGGAATTTATCCTTTAGGATTTCATTTTACCGTTGGTTCAGTGTCTCTGACCTGAACCAGATATTTCTTAAAACCGCCGTTAACATAATCTTTCCTGAAAGCACAAAAGGCTCCACACGAAGTATGGAGCCAACGGATGTAAACAAATTTAATAATATAACAATTTAACAACATAGTTTTATGTCAACCTCAAAACTTAAATTAAATCTCGATCATTCAACTATAGATTTATCTTTTTCTGAATTTGAAGAAAAGATTGAGAAAATAAAAAATACGCCTGTTCCCAATTTTGCAAAATATACTCCTGATTTGAAAGAAATAAAAAAATTGAAAGAAAAATATAAAGATAAGAAAAATATTATTGTAGAGGGAAACGGCGGGTCAATTTCAAATTTCCGAGGAATTTTCAGCGCGCTTGGAGAAAAAGACAATAAAAATGTTTTTATATTAGACACTGAAGAACCTGATTATATAAAATATTTAAAAAATAAATGCAAAAAAGAAGAAACCTTGGTAATTTTAACTAGCAAATCGGGAACAAGAATTCAGGTTTTGTCAAACTATTTTGCTTTCAAGGACTATCCTATTTTAGCAATTACAGAAGATAATGACGGCGCGTTGAATCAGATTAGAAAAATAAAAGATTTTGATGTTTCTTTTTATCCAGAAATTGAAATAACTGATAGATACACTGGCCTAACAGAATCTGCTCTCGCTACAACTGAAATCGTAAGGATAAATACAGAAGAAATAATAAAAGGCGGGAAAGAGATGTATTTAGCATGTAATCCGCAATCAGATTTAAAAAATAATCCTGCTTTACAAATTGCTTTAACCCTTGACAAACTTGAAAAAGTAGGATATATTGAAATGTTTTTGTCAATCTACTCTAAAAAGCTATCTGGCTTTTTTGAATTGATCAAACAGCTTTTTCATGAAAGCGTTTGTAAAAATGAATTAGGCCAGACAATCTACGGCGGAGAAGCGCCGGAAAACCAGCATCATACTCTGCAACGATTTATTTCCGGAAGAAAAAATTCACTGGGATTTTTTATTACTGTTAAAAATAATGATCATAAAGAAGATTTAAAAGTTGAAAATGATTTGAAAAATATCAAATGCCGAAATATAATTTTAGGCGATTTAAATAATATTTATTTAGATAAAATAATCAAAGCTGAATTTCAAGGAACATGGCAGGATATTGTTGATAATAACATTCCTGCGATCCATCTTGAACTTGAAGAAATTTCGCCGTACACAATCGGACAATTTATGGCGCTCTTTCAATATACCGCTTTTTACTCCGCTTTATTAAGAGGAGTAAACCCCTGCGACCAACCGGGGGTGGAGAAAAGTAAAGAGAATATTTTTGGGATTATAGGAAAAATTGGGAGATAAAAAATAGCACACAGACAAACACTGGCTAAAAGCACTGACCAACACAGCTATTGTCAGTCATTTGTTATCAGTTATAAGTTAACTCGCCGCGGTGGCGGAATTGGTAGACGCGCTGGCTTCAGGAGCCAGTGATAGCAATATCATAAGAGTTCAAGTCTCTTCCGCGGCACAATGCAGTATCAAGTACTCAGTAATTTGATACTTAATATTTTTATTTGTCATTTTGAAACGGATCCGCAGCGGAGTGAGAAATCTATGAATATTACCATGCAAACAGAACAGTTATATTTATTCAATTTATAGATCTCTCAGTCGTTGCGACTCCTTCGAGATGACAATTTAAAACAATGCCATTATACTAAATACTAACCAATAAATACTAAATTATGATACAACAAAAACAAACGAGACCTTTTAGAAAAATAACACCTACAAGACAAATAAGACAAACTGCAAAAAAACTCCGCATAATTCCTCTCGGCGGGCTTGAGGAAGTTGGAAGAAATATGACAGTTTTTGAATATGGCAATGATATAATAATCGTTGACATGGGATTGCAATTTCCGGAAGAAGATATGCCTGGAATTGATTATATTATTCCAAATATAAAATACCTGAAAGGAAAAGAGCGAAATATAAAAGGAGTCTTCATTACTCATGGCCATATGGACCATATTGGAGCCATTCCCCATCTTATGCCGAGATTGGGAAATCCTCCGATGTTCACAGCCGCTTTGACTGCGGGGATTATAAAAAAGAAACAAGAAGATTATCCGAATGTAGGTCCTCTTAATTTAAAAGTTGTGAATTTCGAAAGCAAGATTAGTTTGGGAAATTTCAGAGTTGAATTTTTCCATGTAAATCACAATATCCCCGATGTTCTAGGTATGGCAATTTACACACCAGAAGGACTTGTTATTCACACTGGAGATTTTAAATTTGATCACAGCCCGACGACAGATAAGCCGGCAGACATAGGAAGAATTGCCCAACTCGGATCACAAGGCGTTCTTGTTTTAATGTCTGACAGCACCGGAGCTGAACATCCCGGCCACTCAATAAGCGAACAAGAAATACAAAAAACCATTGATGGAATCATTTCAAAAGCAAAAGGAAGAATTATAGTAGCAACTTTTTCATCTCTGATAAGCAGAATCCAGCAAGTCATTACTATTTCCGAAAAATACGGAAGAAAAGTCGCTATTGACGGCTATAGTATGAGAACTAATATTGAAATTGCGAATAAGCTTGGCTACCTAAAGTTCAGGAGGGGAACGATCATCAGGCCTGAACAAATGAAAAACTATCCTGACGACAAAGTTTCCCTTATGTGCACGGGAGCGCAAGGAGAGGGAAGAGCGGTTTTAATGAGAATCGTAAATAAAGAGCACAGGCATGTTCAAATTAAAAAAGCGGATACTGTTATTTTCTCTTCATCCGTAGTTCCGGGAAACGAAAGAACCGTGCAAAATTTAAAAGATCAGCTTTACAGGCAAGGAGCAGATGTTGTGCATTATAAAATGATGGATGTCCATGTTGGAGGACACGCCCAAATTGAGGATCTTAAGATGATGATAAATCTTATAAAACCAAAATTCTTTATGCCTATACATGGAAACTATTATATGCTTAGACTGCACGCTAATATCGCGGAGAATTTAGGAATACCGCCATCAAACACGATCGTGGCGGGAAATGGAAATGTCGTTGAACTTACAAAAAACTCAGCCGCCATAACAAAAGAAAAAGTGCCTTCCAATTATGTTATGGTTGACGGACTCGGAGTCGGCGATGTCGGAAATATCGTCCTTCGCGATCGCCAGCAAATGAGCGAAGATGGGATGTTCACTATCGTAGTTATAGTAGATAGTAAAACCGGAAAAATAGTCGGCTCTCCAGACATAATTTCCCGCGGTTTCATATATATGAAAGGATCAACTGAACTTATAAAAGAAACGAAAAATAAAGTGGCTGAAATCGTGAATAAAAAGGCCGCACCGGAACACGACACAAACTGGGCTTATATAAAAGACAATATACGCGACCAAATTGGACAATTCCTGTTTAACAAAACACAAAGACGGCCAATGATCCTACCGGTTGTGATTGAAGTTTAAAAATCATTTTAACATATAAACATACTAACATTTTAACAAATTGTCATCCCAGAATTTTTTCTATAAAGCGATAGCTTTAGAAAAAATGTCTGGGATCTAGTTTATCTCACTTAATAAAACTATACGAAAATTATTATTTAATTGAGACTTACTGGATTCCCGCCTCCGCGGAATGACAGAAAGACTTAAATTTGACAAATAAAAAATACTCTTGTATAATTAAATTTATGAATGAAATAAAAATGAAATTTAACCTAGTTTCAAGTTGGTGGAGCCAAAATAGCATTTAGACTGTTTTGGTGTTTTCTTATATTTTAGAATAATTGAGCAAATTCAAAACAGCCTAAGAGCTGTTTTTTAGTTAGGGACGAGCCCTTAGGAGGAGAGAAATAATGACACAATCTTTAGTAATGTCCCTTGAAAATAGTCAATGCTTCTGCCCCTATTGCGATTTAGAAATCGTAATAGATAGACACAAATTCTATACATGTCCAAAATGCGAAAATAAACTTGAAAAAATATTAATCGAAAGGAAAACTGAAAAATATTTTCTACTGAAATTTAGCTCCAGACAAGATGTTTTTTGTCCAAATTATAGATGCGGTTCAAAACTTGAAACACACAAAGATGGAGTGATGTCTGAAGGAATATATTATATGTGTAAAAAATGCAAAAAGAAGTATAAAAAAACAAAACATATAGACATGTCTGGCAAAAATGATGATTATTTTAAGTTAACCGAAGTTTAGGGGATTAAAAAGCAAAATCCCCTTCTCTATTTTAAATTGATATATTTTTTATATAAAGCTATAATTAGATTATAAATAATAATAAAACTATGATTAAAAAACAAACGATCTTCAGCGCGATTCAGCCTTCGGGAGAATTGCATATCGGCAACTATCTTGGGGCGTTAAAAAATTTCGTGGAGCTTCAAGACAAATACGAATGTTTTTTCTTTATTGCCGATTATCATTCAATTACGGAAAATTATAATTTGAAAGAAAAACCGAAACAAATTTTTGATTTGGCTTTGGATTTTTTGGCAGCCGGACTAGATCCTAAAAAATGCGTGATCGCAGTCCAATCACAAATTCCCGAACATACAGAACTGGCATGGATTTTAAATACTGTTACTCCAATTTCAGAACTGCAAAGAATGACGCAGTTTAAAGATAAATCTCAAGATCAAGAAAAGAATATTAATATGGGTCTGTTTGACTATCCCGTTCTTCAGGCTGCCGATATCTTAATGTATAAAGCTTATGGCGTTCCCGTAGGACAGGATCAGCTTCAGCATATTGAACTTACCAGAAAAATCGCACGATTTTTCAATAATAAATTTGGAAAAATATTTCCAGAACCGAAAGATATTGTAACCGAAACTCCAAAAATTATGTCGCTAACTGATCCGACAAAAAAGATGAGTAAATCCCACGGACCGAAATCTTATATTGGAATTAATAACGAGCCGGAAGTTATTGAGAAAAAAATAAGAAAGGCAATTTCAACCACTGAGTATAATAAAGATATTTACAGTTTTTACATAACTTTATTGGAGAAGTTTGGATCAGAAAGAAATAAAAAATATTTTGATAAAAAGTTTAGAAGTAAAGATATAAAATTCTCCGAATTAAAAGACGCGCTTGCTGAAGATATTGGAAATTATTTCGCGCCTTTTAGAAAAAAGCGAAAGGAACTTGAAAAAAATCCGGAAGAAGTAAAAAAGATTTTGAATGAAGGAGCTGAAAAAGCAAGAATTATCGCGCGGGAAACTATGAGAGAGGTGAAGGAAAAAGTTGGATTGGTTTTGTAAAATAACCCGAGAGTTCCATAGTGGCGATAGTCCTGTGGAACTCTAAACGCAAGTTATTAATATAAATATTGTTTTGCAAATGCGGTTCCACAGCCCTTCGGGACTATGGAACCGTCGATGACGGGCACCTATAAGTGCCCGTCACCTTTAATATAAAATCCTCATAAAAAAAAGAGATTGCGGTAATGTTATACTGCAATCATTTTTTGTTTATGACTTTTCAGTTCAAAAGAATATCCAGACCCTTTGAAAGATGTCGACCCACGTAGACAATCTGTCAAATCAGTTACTCCTTGCTTGGAATCATATTCTTCTACTATTATTCTTGCTACTACACAAGTTCTGCTTATATCATCAAAGCATACTCTACCATTGCACTTTTGACTACATAATATTATTTTCTTTACTTTTCTCTCAGGTGTGATCGTTATTTCTTCCACAGAACAATCAACACAAGTCAAAAAATCCACATCTTGAATCTTTGATCTTTCTTCCGGTATTACGGCAAATAACACTATCTTCCCTCCTTTTTTTTGTTTTTTATTTCTTCTAGCCTATTACAACCTTTATCTGTTATTAGCATAAGACTTGATTTTCTATTATCATCAATTTTCACTATTGGCCCCCTTTTTATAAATCCGGCTTTTTCTGCTTCAAGAATCATATATCTCATTGACTTATCAATAATTTTTCCTTTTAAGAGCTCAATGAGCAATGAATAATTTATAGAAGATATATTATCCACTTTCATAGCTTCAATTGTCAATAAGGTTATATCAATTCCATTTTTCAAATCATCTTCTTCAGTTTCAATTATCAATTTGTACATACCTATCATTCCCAATTTTTTTGTTTTAATTGTTTTTGTTTTTCAAAAACAGGCAAAATTTTTTGCCTATAAAAAAATAACCTCTTTACTGAGGTTATTTTTTTATAAACAATAAATATAAAATAGAAAAACAGGGTTTGAGAAATCCGGTATTATTTTTTCCGATCATTGCTAACATTGACTGCTTTTTAAATTTATTATTCCTAATATGCATTATCTTATAAATTAAAACTCTCGTCAAGCCCACTTATCCACAACCATCATATAAATATACAAACACTTTAAGGCTCATACGCAATGCAATTGTTTTGTGTGCATAGACTCGGGATTCTTCGTCGTCCCTCCTCAGAATGACGAACTTATTTATCGTCATCCTGAGTATCAACGAAGGATCCTGAGATTAATCTCGTATGACTATCGATTTAGGATAATTCTTTCCCAAAATTACAAAAGGCTCCACACAAGCCTGTCCGCCTTGGGAGGAAGTATAGAACTAACGAATTGAGAAATTTAGCAATATAATATAGCAATTAATTTCCACTAAAAACATATTTTTTATAACTATAATAATTGAAGAATACTACCAACAATGTTGCTACTATTTTCGAGATATTCAACCATACAATATCAGAAAAATAAGTCTGATTAATATATGTGGTAAAATTATAAACTACGACTGCATTTACAAAAACTCCCATAATACTTACTGCCAAAAACACTTTATATCTTGAATTTTTACTATTGCTCTTGAATGTCCATTTTTTATTTAAGTAATAACTGTTCACATTCGCAAGCAAAAAAGAAATCGCGCTGAAAATAGCCGCGAAAACACCTTTATTAAATCCCGTTACATAACTTAATATATTTAAAACTATTATATCAACCAAAAAATTAAAACTGCCCACTATTGAGAATTTCGCGAATCTTTTTGGATGGCGATTTTTAAAAAATTCCATAAAAATATTAAATAATTTTTCCAATTCCCTCTTTTAAATGAACTCTTGGCTCAAAACCAAAATGCTCTTTGGCTTTGGAAGCATCAGCCAATGTTTCCTGAACATAATTTTGAATCGGATTTTCTTTATAAACCGGCTGAATGTCAATATTGAGAATTTCATTGAGCATATCAACTAATTCATTTAAGCTATAACATCTGCCGGTTCCAAGATTAAAGACATCACCGTCTATATCACCCTCCATTCCAAGCCTGAAACCGCGATTAATATCGTCTACATAAGTAAAATCTCTGGTCTGTGTTCCATCTCCATAAATCAGCGGTGCTTTTCCTTCTTTCATGTCCCATAAAAATTGCGAAACAAGATTGGCAAAGTCTTTCTTCGCTTCTTCGCGAGGACCATATACGCTAAAAAATCTGAATCCAACAGACCTGACTCCATAAAAATCATTATAAAGCTTCGCTACTCTTTCCATTAAATAACGAGCTTCTGTGTAAAAATCTTTTATATGAACCGTCATTTCTTCATGAAACGGAGGAACATTGCCATTATATACTGACGAGGAAGACGCGTAAATAACTTTACAATTTTCTCTTTTGGCAAGTTCAAGAATTTCTATAAATTCATTAACCGCATGCCCAACAAGAGATCTATCGTCCCGATATAACTGCGTTGTAGAAGGAATCCCGTAATGATATATGCCATCTATGCCCTTTAACTCCTTAAAATTTGACACTTCAGCGCAAGGAGCTTTTATAAATTTTATTTTATCCATTACATCAGAAATATTCTCTATGCTTCCAGTAGAAAGATTATCAATAACAATTATTTCATAACCTTCTTCAACTAAATCGTGAACCAAATTAGAACCAATAAAACCAGCTCCGCCGGTAACTAATATTTTCATACTTTGTATTTTAAAAAATAAATTATAATAATTTTATTTTCCCGTCTTTTTCCAGTTTTTCTACGACAGTTTTGACAAGCTGAGAATTATTTTTATCGCATATCAATATGGCGTCATCAGTATCAACAATGATCAGATTCTTCAAGCCGACAGTCGTAATCAACTTTTTTGAACCATAAACAAGCAGGTTTTTTGAACCGACATCCAAATGTTCCCCCTTTACAAAATGACTATCCTGATCAATTAAGGAATCTTTAAGCACTGACCAGCTTCCGACATCACTCCATCCCAAGTCCGCGGAAACAACAACGGTTTTATCGTCATTTTCCAATATACCATATTCCACTGAGATCATATCCATTAACGGATATTCTTTTTCTAACACTTCCTTAAATTCAGAAGTGCCAACCGCTTTTTTAATCCTGCATAATCTTTCATATGAATCGGGAATGAACCTTTTAAATCTATCAATAATTGCCGAAGTTTTCCATAAATAAATACTGGTATTCCATAAAAAATTATTTTCCTGATAATATTTTTTGGCTGTTTTTAAATCCGGTTTTTCAATAAATTTTTCAACTTTATAAAATTTCTTGTTATTTTTTCCAGCTATGTTTTTTGTATTATAGTTTATATATCCATAGCCGGTTTCTGGTCCGGTTGGCTTAACTCCCACAGCGATTAGATGATCAGGATTGTCATTTAAAAATTTCTCCGCTTCTTTCAGAACTTGAATTAGCTCCTTTTCTTTTTTAATATAATGATCTGAAGGAAAAATAGCCATTATTTCGTCTTCTCCTTCTTTGGAAAAAATAGCTGAAGCAAGCGCAATACAAGATGCCCTTTCTCTGAAAGCAGGCTCGCCTATGACATTGCTTGCCGACAACTTAGGCAATTCTTCTTTAACTTCTCCTGCATAAGATCTATTGGTAGCGACATAAATATCTTTAAACGAAGCAAAAGACAAAAGACGACTGACAGTTTCTTGCAGCATCGTTTGGTCACTAATCAATTTTTGAAATTGTTTCGGCTTGTTTTTTCTGGAAACTGGCCAAAGCCTCGTGCCTTTACCGCCAGCCATTATTAAAAATTTCATTTTAAGTATAAATAAATATTAATTAAGATCAGTATGAAACCGATGTGCTTATTTTGAATTCTTGCTGTTTTATAAACGTTTTTTATTGTCAAATTGTTAAATTGCCAGAGACAAGCAAGGCGTGTGACAATTTAACAGTTTGACAATTTAACACTGTGTTGATTCTTATTTTTATTATCAGTGAAATTAAAATCTACAATGTATCACCTTAACCGACACTACTTGCCAATTTTATCCAAATGGAACCATTTTCCCTGCAAATAATATCCGAAAAGATTTCCTTTCTTTGCCAAAGCTGGGAAAAGATTTTTTTCCAAGCTCAAGCACTTATAAGAAGCTGACTTATAAATCTCCGGCTCAACCAAATAAATCCCGGCATTTATTAAATAAGATTCTTCCTTGCCCTCTTTCGGCTTTTCGATAAAATCAACAATTTGGCTTCCTTTTAGTTTTATAGTTCCGAACAAAGACGGCTCTTTTACCGAAATCATTCCGATTGTGCAAAGACCTCCGGATTTTTTGTGAAAATCAAACATTTCATCCAAATCAACATCGGATAGAACATCGCCATTCATCATTAAGAATGTCTCGTCTATAATGTTAACAAGATATTTTAAAACACTCGCGGTTCCGGTATCTTTTGAGAGATAAGAAACTTGCAAACCAAATTTAGATCCATCGCCAATTTTGTCTTTTACTTCTAATGATAAATCGCCAGCAGAAATTATAACTTCTTTAATCCCCTCTTTTTTAAGCCAATCAAAAACATGCTCAACAAACATTTTTCCTTTGCAATCAGTCAAAATTCTTGAAACAGGTTTTATTTTTCCTTTTGGCACTACTCCTCCTCCCCCAGCAAGAATAACCGCTTTTTTGATTTTTTGCTCCCCAAAATTTTTAGCCAACAAAAACTCAATCGCGTGAGAACGATTTTTTATTTCAGTACCATCTATAATTCTATCAATATTTTTAAGCAATTCGTTTTTTATGGTAATTGTGATTCTTGAACGATTTCTCATTTTGAATATTATTAAAATTTGTCATACTTTGTCATACAAATATAATAACATAGTTTTAAAATTATGCAAAATAGAATTATCCACAGAAAAATATCATTTATTAGTATTTATCACATATTGACAAAAAAATAATATATGTCATGCTTTATTATGGTATGTTATAATGATCTTTAATAATTTTTCTAATGAGCAAATATCTGCTTTTTTAAAGGAAACTTCCTAATTAAGAAAGTAGAAATCGCTCATTAGAGCAATAAATAAATCTTGTGAAACACTAGTAACCCTTTTGAGAAAAAGGAGCTCGTTTTGCAAGGAGGACAAAATATGACAAACAATAAACATGAGGAAAAATTGACTGTTAATATAACAGACATAGAAAAGTTCGCAGAGATGATAGGAAAGAGATCTGGAGGAGGTTCAGTTCGAATAGGACGAATGACCTTTGAGGAAATCTCCGATGTAACCATTAAATGCAAAAAGGCATTTGATAAGAAAAATGAGATTGTATTAAATGGTAAAAATTCTATTCTCTTAAGAATTTTTCAAGAACGCGGATGGCCAGCGTTTGATCAAGCGATTGTAATTGCTGGAGTACGAAAATTCAATGTTGACCAAGAAGATGAAATTGGGTTTATCTCACTGGGATGTGGCTCAATCGACGTTGAAGCAGCCATAGAATTAAATATTGAACACAGGGAATTAGAACTTGAAACAAGGTTGCGGAATAAAGAAGAGAAACTGCCAGAACTTCATGGTCTAATATCCAAAATTGGTCTTTCGACTGAATTTGGAAATGGACCAGACTCTCTAGAAACAACTCTGCTTCTCTGGGAGCCGGAAATATGGGAAAATATAAAAGATATCCAGTTTAACAGACCAGCTGGAATAGTAATTGTCACACCATATATCACTTTATGGTGTGAAGGCATGTCTATTAATAATTTAATAGAAATGCCAGACTACATGGCCTCTGTAAAAATGGCTGAAGCGATAAAAATCGGCAAAAACTTATGTGAAATAAATAATATTAAATAAAACTAGTGTTTCCAAGGATAAGTTCTTTTTGGACGCTTTCTTAATAAAGAGCCTAAGGAGAATTTATCATTGGATGAATACTTTTTCATCCTTTTTTTATTTGAAAATTACGATATATTTATTTGTCATAGTGAGCAAGTCGAACTATAATTAGACAAAATGATATTCCATATCCCTTGAAAAGCCTGCCTGTCCGATAATTTTAATGCCTTTCATAATTTCAAGTAAATTTATTTTTTATATATTATAAAAGAAAATGAATCAAATTATTAATTTGCCAAAACTAGATAATTATACAGCCCGAAAAGAACGCGAGGAATTTCTCATAGTTAAGGCTAGAATAATTAAAGAAACTGAAAAAACAATAAAAATTAAAATTGATGATAATCCTGAAACAGCAAGCAACATAGCCGAAAGACGGATAATCAGTGATCCAAAACCGGAAAATGGCAGCGTGAAAGATATTAGATTCGCAGCTGGAGGGCTGGGAATAATTATAAAAACACCCGGACGAAATCATCTAATGGCTACTGTCAGAGTATCAAAGTCTTCTTTTGATTGTCATCTCACATCTTTCACTGGATTGGGATGCAAATCAGAAATTACAAACCCTGAAAGAACCGCCGTCAGAAAAGGGATTGAAGATTTGATAATTGTAGTCAATAACAAGGTTATTGTCCCTCAATTCAACGATGATTCATTTTTAGAAATTAATATAAAAGCTATCGTTCAGAACGGAGCTACACTTTATGAAAAAACTAAAAATCTTCCCGGAAGAGAAACTGAAGCGCGTATGCTTAATTTGCCAAATGAAAAAGAATTTAAGATATGCTGGCGAAATAATGAATATACATATCAAGGACTACCTGTTCATGATCATGGCACAAGAGGACTTGATTTTATCAAATTGATGATTCTTGAGTTTAATGAAAAAATCGAAAATATAAAATTTTTAGACGGAAGAATAATGGGCGGAAAAAACCTTTTAAATAGAGATATTTACGCCCTTGAACTTGATAAAAACTTTAACTGGAACGGTGAAATAGGTGCTGGATGGAAATCTGGAAAATTATTTACTCCCCCCGAAGGAATAAATTTCCCGCAGACTCCAATTCTTAAAACAATTCTCAAAGAACTTGCCGAGAGAAAATAAAATATTTATATAAAGTACGCATAGGATAATTTATTATCCTATTTTTTTTATTTCAAAAATTTTTATTTGACACAACGTTACAAAAAAATCATAATTAAAATAACAATAACTTTTTATAAAAACCAAAATGAATAAAATAAAAATGATTTGCACCGATATTGAAGGATGCCTTAGAAAAGGTGGCAAATTTATACCAAATAATCTTGAAGGATTGCGAAAAATTCAAAATCATCAATTGCAAGCGCTTGATAATCCAAATCTGCCGCCAATTGTTCTGTGTAGTGGGCGCGGAATTGGGTTTATAGAAGGCATGTTTGCCAATATAGGATTTCCGCCTATCGGTTTTTGGTCAGTTGCCGAAAATGGTATTTTTATATTTGATTCCAGAGCTCATAAACTTGAATTAAATCCAATAATTAATAAAAATATTCTTAAAATACAAAAAATATCTCAAGAAATCATACCAGACTTGCTTGAAGAAATTGGAGGCAAAAAAGAACCAGGGAAGAAAATTTGCATAAGTTTGAATCCGCCATCTGGAATGAAAATAGAAAAGTTTTTTGAAATAGTCAAAAAAAGACTCTCTCAATTTGAGAAAGTGATAGAACTAACTCACAGCACTACGGCAGTGGACATAACTCCCAGCGGAGCAAATAAAGGATCGGGACTAAAATTTGCCGCTAAAAAATCGGAAATTAAAACGGAAAATATTTTGTATATCGGGGATACGAAAGGAGACTTTCCAGCTCTTAAAGTCGCAGGATATACAGCCTGCCCCAGCAACGCAACAAAGGAATGCAAAAAACTGGTCAAATCTAAAAATGGATATATTTCTTCCTCTGCAGATGTAAAAGGATTAACTGATATTATTTCTCACTTTACGGGATATAGATTTGAATAGCTTTATCTTAGATTAAACAAGATTGTTTTTCTAATAATCGAAAATTTTGCCTAATTTGCACGCTTAATGCGAAATGGCTGAATGTTTCGCATATTTCTAAGAAGCTTTAGCAACTAATTCTTTAAATTCATCAAATGGCATAGAAATAATTCCAATTAATTCAGCAATTTTTGTTAATAGAGAATAATCATTTCTTGCATTCATTCCATGACCCGTGTATGCTTTCCATCCTAACTTTGTTGCCTTTTTAACTAAATCAATTTGAAGATGTGGCCTAAGATCAACGAATATATAATCTTTTTTGAAAAATTTCATCAATAATTTCTCAGTTCCAGATTCGCTAACACCTTCTTTGCCAGCACAATTAATAAAAATAATTTTTTTATCATTTAATTTTATTTCATTTAAACTGGAAGCATATTCAATAGTTCCTTCCTTGGATAATTCAGCGCATAATTCAGTTTTTGGAACTATATCAACAAGAATCAGTTTAGATGGTTTCTCTTTGATCACTTTTCTGGCAATAGGTTCTCCAACTCCACCCACTCCTAACAGAATAACACATTCATCTTGAAATTGATCAACTTCATCTTTGAACCAACCAACAAATGAAGGACCATTTAAATCATAAGGCACCAATTTTTTGTTTTTATCTTTAATTAACGCATCAATATTAGAAACAGAATTATTTCGAAGCCATTCTTTTAGTACAGAATTGCTTTTATGCGGTTGGGTTTGATTAATTGCCACAATTTGTTCACTAGATTCAGAGATATTATAAATTTCTTTTAACGAATCATTATCATCTTTTTTGATATTTACAGGCAAATATATTAAATTATCAATAACTTGATTCATATAAACTCTGCTTGTAGATTTATTCCAATCGTTAGAATCTTTGTACGCAAGATACAAACAAAATTTAAACTTGCTATACTTTGTAAGAAATCTCTTTAATTCTTTTACAGAATTACAAATAGGGATTTTTTTATTGAAAAATTCATTCATAAAAATATTATGATAATAGGACTTATGTGTAAGTTTTAAATAAATTTATTTTTTGTATAATCCAGAGGCTTTTTTCTATTCTTTTTTAATAACAGATTTTATATTATATTTTTCAAGAATTTCATATAAATCTCGTTGAGCCAATTCTTCAAAATCTTTTTTAATTTGACCAAGTTGGGCAGGCAATATAGCGAAAGCGTCACCATAGACTTTGCTTTTTAAAGGGTCTGTTCCAGAAGGCCTAAAGTCAAGTTCACTAACAATAGGAATAAAATCATTTTTTTGTTCAAATGTCATAATCACCCCTTCTGGCCTCTTTTTCCCTTTTGCTAATAATTCTTCTGTTAATATAATTTTATCCAAACAGCACCATGTGTCTTTATGCGTAGGCATAATTTCTGTTAGTATTTCTTTCACTTTTTGTTTTACTATTTGTTCATTATCAACCGCCTTTGCCAGTGAAAAGAAGAAGTTATTAAAATTTGTTTTAATCGCGCTTGCTTTTTTCATTTCTACTTGCTGTTTTTTATAATCCATTTGCGCAATTACGCCTTGCGGAATTCCATGTAAAATATCTAATCTGAAATCTATTTTAGACACCAAATTATATTTTTTAAAACGGTTGTCCAAAAAATTAGTAATAATATAATCCGAACTATTTTCCAAATGTAATTTTGATGAATAAATAAGTTCCGAAATCAATGAATCGGCAGCACTTTTTTCTGGCATAATCATTACTTTCTCTCCCAAAAGATTATGACACACCTTATTCATTCCAGCGACTCTTCCTCCGCTTTCCTCTTCCGCGCAATGTATGCGAACACGCTTAGTTCTATTTATTTCTACTTTATTGCCAAGCGAGTCTGTCAAAACTAATTCCGGTTTATCCGTGTTAAAATACCACTTTTCTACTTTCTTCTTTAGCGCCGTTAAGTTTTTGAATCCAACGAGGGTAACCATTTTTTTAAAACCTTTGACAGAATCAGCAAACTCGCTCCAGGCGCGCCATGAAACATAGGTAATTAAATAAAGAGAAGAATAATTATCCCAGATTCCCCTGTTTTTCATCAATTCATAGTCAACAATATCCAAGCATAAAAAAACTTTATTTGGGCTTGGCGCCGCAAGTATTTTGTCATTGTCTAATTCATAATATTGAATGCCATATTTATCAAGCAAGCTAATGTCCTTTTTATTCATAATCTGTTTTATTACAAATCTATCTGAATCTGGATCACATTCATATATTTTAGTTCCAAGCGGTTTGCCTTTTAGTAGTTTTGGATAAGAAATTGTGTTAACTATATCAGGTATCGTTGTATCTACTCCTAAATGTTCTACGCCATATAAATTTCTGCCTGTTTTTTTGTCCTTTGATTTAACAACAATAAAACCAGTATTAAAAAGACTGTCTTCTTCTTCATACAGCCATTCAAAAACACCTTGATTAATTTCCAGTTCGGAAAAAATTGGCTTTAAGGTTTTACCCAAGCTTCCATTCAAAGCGTTAATAATAATTTTATGGCCACGAGAAGCTGCCTTATTTATAATCTCAACATCTTCCTTGGTCGTGTTCAACATTGAAGAATATAATTTAGCTATTTTTTTATAAGACAAATTATTTAAGATATTTGGATGATTACTTTTTGAAATTTTAATCTTATATCCTTCTCTGCTTTTATAAATATCATCGTTAACAATTCTATTAAGTATTATTCTGTAATTTTCGTACACATCAGGCAATATTTGAGATCCGTCTGACGCAAGCACTTTTCTGCCACACACATAATTTGAAGAATGGCTAGAAGTGTAATATGTCGCTCCAGTTGCGCCAAGCAAAAAGCACAGATAAGAAAATATATAGATTGCGGTAGTGTCGGAATATTTTTCAAGAGTAATAACTTTTATGCCATTTTGCACTAAAATTCTCGTTTCCATTTCTATAAAAGAACCCGTGTGTGGCCTCACCTCTCCGCCAACAAGCCTTATTGGGACCTTTCTAATAAGCTCAATTACATTCTCTAATTTTAATCTATAAATATCCTCAATAATTTCAATATTTTTCTCTGGTATATTTTTTCTAAGAGATTGGCAAAGTTCGTCTATATTGACATTTTCTAATTTTTTTTGAGTTTCTTTGTGAATCTGTTTTAAAAATTCCGCTTCTGCCTGCACCAAAACAGCAAGAAACAAATCATTATACATTTTCTGAGGATTTTGGCTATTATAAATATCCACAAAAGCTCGTATTCCAGCAGTAGAATTTTGAGATTTTATTAAAAAATCATTAAGGTGTTCTTTTAACTTAAATTCATTTGCCACTTTTTCATCAATTATAAATTCCTGTGAATTTCTATTTTTCAAATCAAAAACAGGCCCAATATTTGGGTGCTGTTTTTTGTAATTAAACCAGCCATCTTTAAAATCTTGCAACAATTTTTCTTTTAATCTCATCTGATTTTTTTGGACAGTCTGCCACTTTCCCTTTCTCTGTAAATTGTATAACCTCTCCAATTCTTTTTGACTAATTATTTCCATCGTGATTTTTATTTAACTAGTTTTTGTCAAAATAATTACCGACAATGTTTCTTGCGTCATATAGATCTTTGATAATATGGTCAGCTAATCTTGATTCTGTAGTTATACCGCTACCCTGTGGCCTTTTCATTTCCATCGTTATAATTTCCGGAAAATTATTTTTTATATTATCAACCTGAATTGTTTTATCGTCTATAAAGAAAATTTTCTCTTTTTTATATTTTTCAAAAATAGGCCTTACATCTTCAGTTTTGTCTGTTTTATCTCTTGAAGTAATAATTATATCTTTAAAAAATTCCGCTATTTTTGAATTGTTAATTTTAATTTTCTGCGTGCCTGTTGTTCCAAATGAAAGTAAAATCAAATCTTCTTTATTAAAACTTTTGGCAAAATCAAAAAAATCAGAATAAATAAAATCTTTTAAATCGTCCAACATTAAACTTACTTTCTTTTCAGCTTTTGTTTTATCAAATGGTCTAATTTCATTTAATAATTCAATTATTGTTTTAGGGTTAAAATCACCAACTTTTTCTTTACATTTTTGGTACGCTTTAAAAAATTCCTTCTCGGTAAAACCAAATTTCTTAACAATTTCTAAAAACTCCCGCATTAACCGATGTGTGTTAAAAATTGTATCGTCAAAATCTAAAATTATTTTCATAGTATTAAATTGTTAAATTGTTCTATTGTTGCGTGTAATAATAGTATTATTCCAAATTAACCGTTTTTTGTCTCTCGAAATGAACCACAGTGACCAAGAAACATGCTTGTCGGCAGATAGATTTATAATATATTACAATAACCAGTCCTATATCATCTATCATTTATAAAAGTGAGATATAGGGTTTAGTGAATTAAATATAAACTAGATATAGCAACTGAAAGATGCTGAAATGAATTCAGCATGACAATAGAACAATATAGCAATAGAATTTTATTTACTATTTCTAAGATATATATTCTGCGTCGGATAAGGAATTAAAATTCCTTCCTTGTTAAATCTTTTGTAAATTTCTTCATTCATTTTCACTTTGACGGCAAATTGATTTGAGGGGCTGTCAACCCACATTGTCACAACAAATTCCAAGGCATATTCCCCCAACTCAACAAGATTAACTGATGGCAAAGGATCCTTTTCCGCGCCCTCTATATTATTTGCGATATCAAGAAGCGTTTTTTTAACTTTATCTATATCAGATCCATAGGCAACTCCGACTTTTATTTTGTTTTTAATTTTTGCCTCCGGCTGATTGTAATTTATAATTTTAGAACTTGCTATTGTGCTGTTAGGAATAACTATTACAGTTTCATCAAATGTTTTTATTTTCGTAGATCTGATGCCAATTTCCAAAACATTTCCGATTTCCCCGCTTTCAAGCTGAATGCGATCTCCTACCTTGAACGGCTTGTCAAAATATATAGAAATTCCTCCGAATAAATGAGATAAAGTATCTTGTGCGGCAAAAGCGATCACAAAACCCATAATCCCGGCCGAAGCCAAAAGAGGAGTAATGTCAATATTCCACATCTTAAGCAAAAACATTATGCCGGCAAAATATATAATTATATTGCTAAGCTTCTGAAAAAGAGGCATCAGTTCGTCATCCAGGGTTGATTTTGTTTTAGCGACAAATTTAAACCCTAATTCAGAAATTATAACACTAGCAAGTTTTGCAATTGCGTAAATCCAGATTATCACTGCCAACGATTTTATAATTCTGGAAAAATCACTAGAATAATTTGCTAAAGCTCCGATATAATCAAAAGATTGATAAACACCAAGGAGAACAACAGAATAAAATATAGGCATATTTAATATTTTCATTATCTTATCGTCAACTTCAGTTTTAGTTTTAACGGTCAGTGCTTTAAATACCTTATTGAATAAAAAATTTGTGATTTGGGCAAGAATAAAGAAAACAATAAGAATAACTATGGCAATAATATAAGATGCTATAGTTATCCCCGCATAAGCCCCAAGCATTTGGTTTAATTGGCTAAAATAGTCAGTCATAATCGTTTTTGTTAATTTTTTATAACATTATCGTAGAAACGCAGCACTGCTGCATCTCCATAATTTTATTATAACAGAAACATATAATTTTGGAAGAGTAAATGAGTAAATTGCTGTATTGTTAAATTGTTGAATTATTGACAAGAAAATATTCTGTGCTAATCTTTAGAAAAATAGAAGGAAGATAAGTGGACATAAAAATAATAACGATCATGCTCGCGATACTGCTAATGCTTGCACTAGCGACTATTTGTTTTAAAAATACCGAAGAATCTGCATCTTATAGACTTACAAAAGACGAAAATGTGAAGGAAAAATCCGGATATACGCCGGTACTTGCCATAATGGGATTGTTAGCAGTGGCATGGCTTGTTCTTAGAGGAAGAAACGGCTAAAAAAGCCAATAAAAGAGGATAATAGATAACATTCTATTTCCTCATTTTTTTATCTATATTCCATATTCCAATAATACGATTGACCTAAACAAAATTTTAAAGTAAGCTGTAGAAAGAATGCGGAATTGTAAAAAAACTGTCATCCTGAACTACGCTGTCATCCTGAGTATCAACGAAGGATCTCGCTCAGAGTGTCGTATTGACATAATAGAAAGTTCCGCGCGCGTAGACTCGTGATTCTTCGTTTCGCTCAGAATGACAATATAAAAATAAACCCTAAGAAGCTAAGAAGCTACAACCTAATAAGCTAACACAACTCCATGGGATTTTCAGCCGGAATAGTGGGACTTCCTAATGTAGGAAAATCCACGCTATTTAAAGCATTAACAAGAAAAGAAATAGACATTTCAAATTATCCATTTTGCACAATAGACCCAAATATTGGCATTGTAAAAGTGCCCGACAAAAGGTTGGAAGAATTAGCTGAATTCTCAAAAAGCAAGAAAATAATTCCCACAGCCATTGAATTTGTTGACATTGCCGGACTTGTAAAAGGCGCGCACAAAGGGGAAGGACTTGGAAATAAATTTCTTTCTAATATAAGAGAGGTGGATATGATAGTCCATATTGTAAGAGGATTTGAAGATAGAAACATTACTCATGTCAGCGGCAAAACAGATCCTAAAGATGATATTGAAACAATTAATCTTGAGCTTATTTTGGCTGATTTAGAAACAATTAATAAGAGCTTGTCAAAGATACAAAAAGATGTCAAAGCAGGTAAGAAAGAAGCAATGGAGCTTCAAAATATTCTTGAAAAATATAAACTAGCGCTTGAAAATGAAAAATTCGCAAATAGCGTCGAATTAGACGAAAATGAAAAAAAGGCTGTCAAAGAACTTCAGCTTTTAACTAATAAGCCGGTTTTTTATATAGTGAATGTTAATGAAAATCAAAAAATAAATGTAAATGAAGTTCTTAGTGAGATCAATAACAAAATTTTTCTCCCAATAAAATTTGAACTAGACCTATCAGAACTTTCCATTGAAGAAGCTCAAGAATTTAAAGCCGAAACAAAATTGGATGAAAATATTTCCAGTTTAGATGATTTAATCGTAAAATGCTATGACCTATTGGGACTTATAACATTCCTCACAACAGGTGAAGACGAAACGCGCGCCTGGACAGTCAGAAAAGATTCCACAGCCCCGCAAGCAGGCCGCGCGATTCACGGTGATTTTGAAGAAAAATTTATTCGTGCTAGCATCATTAATTGGCAAAAATTATTAGATTCCGAATCATGGCAAAACGCGACTGAAAAAGGATTATTACGAACAGAAGGGAAAGAATATATTGTTCAAGATGGAGATGTGATTGAGTTTAAGATTTAGATTAAATTGTTGGATTGTTAAATTGTTGGATTGTTGTAAAAATGTCATTCTGAATTTATTTCAGAATCTACCGTCCGTTACATTTAATTTTGTGAAATAAATTAAGACAAAACCTAACATACAAAAGATCCTGAAACAAGTTCAGGATGACAGTAGACAAACCAATGATAACAAAAACATTTTATTCGCATAAAAACGGATTATCCAAAATATTATTAAATTTTTACTATGACAATCAATAAAACAGCATTAACGGGAGCAGCAGGTGAACATTATATTATTTTTCGTTTGCTTGAATTGGGACATATTGCTGGGCTTGCTCCACAAGGAGCTTCAAATTTAGATCTTATCGTTACTGACATTAAAGGCAAAAGACGAGTGGCAATTCAAGTAAAAACAAGATTAAAAAAAGGCAGTGATAATGGCTGGCATATGAAAGTAAAACACGAAAAATTAATTGAAAAAAACTTATATTATTGTTTTGTTGATTTACCGAACGAAATAAATAAAGTTCCGATAATTTATATTATTCCCAGTAAAGCAGTTGCTAAAGTTATTAGCGCTGCTCATAAAATATGGCTGTCACTGCCTGGAAAGAACGGTAGACCGCATAAAAATACTGACATGAGGCGTCTTCTGCCAGACTATTCCAAAACACTTAAAACAGATCACCCTTTCATTAAAGAACATAGTGAAGGCTGGCTTAATAAATACAAGGAAAATTGGAATATTTTAGATTTATAACCGTGAAAATTTAATACCCTGAATGCAAATTGTTAATATAAATAAATACAGTTTGCAGATACGGTTCCACAGCCTTAAAAGGACTATGGAACTATCAACTCAATTTTTATTGTTTATATGTTAAAATGTTTATATGTTAAAATGCCACTGCTCTTGCCAAAAACAAAACCCCATGATAAAATATAGGCATCAAAGATATATGGCACAGATAAGTTAATTTCTGCGCCCAAAGGTCCATATATGTCTGCTTTTTTTGCGCTAAATTTAACTTAAAATCATCTTGCTATATTATTGTATCATGCATAACAATCTAGCAATAGAACAATTTAACAATATAATTTATAACAATATAATCAAATGAACAATTACGAACTACTTTATATTCTGCCGTCAAATATGACAGGCGCGGAAATTAAATCTGCTTTCAGAGATATAGAAAAGGAAATTCTAAAGATAGGAGGGGAAAAGCTTGAAACTTTACTTGATCATCCTTTTTTATCAAAAACTGAGATGTCAAAAGAGGAAGGTTCTGAAGAATTAAAAAATCTTCCAGTGGTAAAACGCAAACTGGCATATGTTATAAAAAAGAATCGCTTTGGCTTCTATTGTCTTTTCAATTTCAGCAGCGAAGGAAATAAACTTAAAGAAATTGATAAATATCTTAAAATGAATAAAAATATTTTAAGACATTTTATGCTTCAAGCTAATCCGATGAGTAAAGAAGAATTAGCCCAACTACAAAAATTATTTGCTAGAAAAAAGGCTGAGCAAGAAAAAGAAAACAAAAAAGAAGAAACTAAAACAGCTGAAGAGCAAAAAAAGAAAGATGATAGGAAAATTTTAAAAACTGAAGAAAAGAAAAAGAAAGAGATAATGCCAAAAGAAGATATTGAAAAGAAGGATGAAATTAAGAAAGAGAAAGCAGATGAAAAAATAACTCCACAGGAATTAGAAAAAGAAGAAGGGAAAAAGAAGGAAAAGGAAGAAAAGGGAGCAAGCAAAAAGAAAAAGAAGATAAAACTTGAAGACCTTGAAGATAAACTTGACGAAATTCTTGAAGATTCAATGATATAAAACAAATTTATACGAATCAATAACAAATTTTCACGAATGAATTTTATCTACCTAATTTAATCAGTTTAATTTAAAACTATGAATTTCAACAAAGCTATAATAATAGGGAGGGTAACGAAAGACCCTGAAACCAGAACTACTCCGAACGGCCAAACCGTAGCTTCAATCGGTGTCGCGTCTAACAGAGTTTGGAATACAAATAACGGAGAAAAACAAGAAAAAGTTGAATATCACAGTATTGTCGCCTGGGGTAAACTTGCTGAAATATGCGGACAATATCTCACAAAAGGTCAATTAGTTCTTTTTGAAGGAAGACTGGAAACCAGAACATGGGACGGTCAGGACGGAGTCAAGAGATCAAAAACAGAAATAATCGCGGAAAATATGCAAATGGGACCGAGACCAAGATCTCAAGAAGAAGGTTCAACTTATCAAGCTAATCAAAATAATCAGGTAAAAGAAGAACCTGCACAAAATAATACCAGCCAAAATCAAACAAACGAGCAAACTCCGAAGAACATTTCTAATGATGATGAAGAGATAAAAATTGAAGACATACCGTTTTAAACAAATTATAAACTTAACTAATTATGATGAATCGCGATATATTACAACCAAAAAAACAATGTTTGTTTTGTGTTGAAAAAGAAAGAAATGTAGATTATAAAGACCCTCAAACACTGAGAAGATTTATAAATCAGCGCGCTAAAATTGTGCAGCCAAAAAGAACGGGAGCTTGTACAAAACATCAAAGACAGATCGCAAACGCAATCAAAAGAGCAAGATTTATGGGATTACTTCCATATGTTTCAAAGTAAATATAGTTCTAGTAATACATTTTTACAGGTTAAAACCCAAACTTCAGAATAGGAGTTCACTTTTTAGAGTGTAAATTCAAATTTCTTAGTATTAAAACATCACACAAAAAAACGATTTTGTGTTGAGAAAAAATATGCCAGTTTTTAAACTGGCATATTTTTATGTAAAATAAATTACTTGAATTAAATCTTTAACATACACCTATCCATTCTGAAACTTGGTTTCGGGTACCCGAAACCAAGTTTCTTTTCAAAATGTAAATATTCAAATTCCTTAACAATAAGCTATAAAGCGGTAATTGGTCTTGATTGAACAATATAGAATTTGTCTTTCCCTAAAGCCCATTCAATATCCTGCGGTTTTTTGTAATGCTTCTCTATTTCAAAACAAACTTTGGCGAGTTCTTTGACTTGCTTATCGGTTAGCTTTTGTTTACCTTGCTTTGCTCTCGGCACAATTTTTTCAACCGTGCCATTTTTATTTTTTACGATCATCATCTTTTGTTCAGAAATATTCTTATCTAAAATATTAAAACTATGTTTTGAATTTTTGTCAATTATATATGTATCCGGAGTAATTTTCCCGCCAACAATAGCCTCGCCCAATCCATATCCAGCTTCAATGACCATTTGATTATGATCTTTTGTTACGGGATGAACAGTAAAGCAAATTCCGGAAATTTCAGACTGGATCATTTTTTGAACAACAACAGCGACAGAAACTTTTTGTTTGCTCATTTTTTTTTCAAAGCGATAAAATATAGCGCGAGGAGTAAAAAGCGATGACCAGCATTTTTTTACCGAATCTAATAAATTGCTTTTTGTAACATTAAGATAGCTTTCCAACTCCCCCGCCCAAGACGCGGCTGAAGAATCTTCAGCAGTAGCGGAAGATCTCACAGCAACATATTTAGCGTTTAATTTAGCAAATTCTTTGACAACAGCTTCAGATATATCTTCCGGCATATTCGCGCCAGCAATCAGATCTCTAATTTCATTTGAAGCCCTATCAACTGAGCCAATGTCTTCATAATTTACTTTTTTTATTATTGATTCTATTTTAATCCCAAGATTAGTCTCTTCAAGGAATCTGTCAAAAACAGACGACAAAATCACAAGACCTTCAGGTACGGAAATTTTTGCATTTGCCATTTCTCCAAGCGAAGCCCCCTTCCCACCAGCAATAGAAACATCGGATTTTGAGAGTTGTTTAAAGTTTTTTGTGAGCATATTATTTTATTTTTTAAATTACTTTAACAATTCCGTTGTCCGCATCAACCTTGACCAAACTATCATCTTTTATTACTCCGTTGACTCCAGTTTGCCGATTGGAGTCTTTTGTTAAACTCCATTAAACAATCCTATCAGCTGCATAGTGGTATTACTTTAAATTATCCTGTCATTCCTGAACTGAATTCAGGACAGGCTCTGAACTTGTTTCAAGATCTTTTGATTACTACGTCTAGTTTTAAATAAGCAAACATAACCTTGATTGCATAAAGATTCTGAACTAAATTCAGAATGACAAACTAGTTAATTTAAAGTAATATCACTATATAGCAAGCATAGTTACACTTTATATTTACACAAGGGGCTCCATTCAGGAGAATGGAGCCAACAAAACTGAGCGTTAGACAAAGTAAAATTTAATATAAGTATCAAGCGCTCTCCGCTTCTTTCTTTACCGCTTCATTTATCTTTTTGATAATCTCATTTGCAATCTTTGGATTTTCTTTCAAAAATCTCTTGCTAGCTTCACTGCCCTGACCGAGTTTATTTTCTCCATAATTATACCAAGCTCCGCCTTTTTTAACTATTCCGTATTTAACTCCAGTATTTAAAATATCTCCATAATACGAAATTCCTTCATTATACATAATGTCAAACTCGGTAGTTTTAAAAGGAGGAGCTACTTTGTTTTTAACAACTTTTGCCTTAACTCTGTTTCCGATTATATTTTCTCCTTGTTTTATCTGCGCTGATTTTCTGACTTCAATTCTAACAGATGAATAAAACTTGAGGGCGTTTCCCCCAGTCGTTGTTTCTGGATTTCCAAAAACAACTCCAATTTTCATTCTTATTTGGTTTATAAATATTACAGTTGTGTTTGATTTATGCGTAATTCCAGCAAGCTTCCTAAGCGCCTGGCTCATAAGCCTTGCCTGAAGACCCATATGCGAGGCTCCCATTTCACCTTCAATTTCAGCTTTTGGAGTAAGAGCAGCTACAGAATCAACGACAACCATCTCAACGACTTCTGATCTGACAAGAGCTTCCACGATTTCCAAAGCCTGCTCTCCGCTATCTGGCTGGGAAATGATCAAATCATTTGTCTTGACTCCGATCTTTTTCGCGTATTCCGGATCAAGAGCGTGCTCTGCGTCCACAAAAGCAGCTGTTCCGCCTTTTTTTTGTAATTCAGAAACAATATGTAAAGACAATGTTGTCTTGCCGCTGGACTCAGGACCATAAATTTCTATTATTCTACCCTTTGGGATTCCTCCGCCAAGAGCAATATCAAGTGAAATTGATCCGGTTGGAATAAACTCAATGTCTAAAGTTTTTGCTTCTCCAAGTTTCATAATAGCTCCCTCGCCAAATCTGGTTTTAATTTCATCCAGCGTATCTTTTATTAGTTTTTCTTTTTTTTCGCTATTTACATTTTTTTCGTTATTTTTTTTATCTTCTTCTTTTGCCATAAATTTGTTTGTTAGGAATTAATTAAATTATATTATTATATTGCTAAATTGTTGTATTGTCACCCTGAGCTTATCAAAAAGTTTTGTTAATTTTATAATTTTTAATTTTTAAATAATGATCTAATGACTAAATTTTTAAACATTAAAAATTAAGATTTATTTATAAAATTACAAAATTAAAAATTAAAAATTTATTTCCTATTCATTATTCAAAATTCAAAATTCCAATTACGGCCCTATAAATTCCATTTCTTCATTAAAAAATATATTTTCTTTAGTATTTTCCTCATTACTTTCCTCAAACATATCATTCTCTAAAAAATCAACCGGAACCGGATCAAGCTTTTTTTCATAGACTATATTCCTTACTTGCCTGGCAGTTCTATTAAATCTATTTGTGGCTTCAACAACAAGGATATTATTACCGGATTCTAGCGGAATTATTTCACTAAAATAGCCATCAGAATCAATAAAAACATCTTCTCCGTTTATTTTCAAGACCGCTTGAGCTTCTGTTTTTCCGGCAACTTCTATTTCTGATTTGTCTGATGCTTGATCCGCAATGGGACTTGAAATAAAAAGATATGGCGTTGAATTAAAAGAACTTATCTGATGCCATAAATAATATCCAATAATAGATAAAATAAATAAACTAAAAATAACAGTCAGTATTTTTGGAGTTATTATTATATAATTAGAAATTAAAAATTTTCTCCCTTTATTGATTTTTCTTTTGGGATTTTTTTTGTTTTCAATTTTGTCATTAATTAACTTTTCCTTGCTATACAAATCAACCATTTTCTGCGCATTAAATCCAACAAATTGCGCGTAACTCCTAATAAACCCCTTGACATAAACATCGGGAGGAAGCTTGTCATAATTGTTTTCTTCAAGATCTTCAAGATAGCTCATCTTTATCTTCAGTTTTTCGCTAATTTCCTTAATTGAAATTCCTTTTTCTTCTCTTTTCTTTTTTAAACATTCTCCGACAGTTACAGTAATATTTACTTTTTTAGTTTTAAATCGGGTTAACATATAAATAAATTGTTAAATTGTTGTATTGTTAAATTGTTATTGCTTTTCTGTTATCCTGAGAAAGCGGAGCGACTGAAGGATCCCAAATTCAGTTTTGCACGGCTTTATACTGAAGTTCTGCGCGCATAGACTCGGGATTGCCACGGCTCTGATGAGCCTCGCAATGACAGTGGTGTTTGGAAATTTATTGGTTATTGTATCTTATATTTTGTTTCTTTAAATCATTGGAAATTGATTGGAAATCTATCCGATGTAAGCATAACCAGTTCCCGCAAGAAAAACAATACAACAATTTAGCAATTCAATTATTCTTCCACTTCGCTTTCATTACCTTCTTTATCATCTTCGCCCTCTCCTATCCCATAAACTTCTCTCGGCTTTGCTCCGTTTGCAGGACCTACTATGCCTTGTTCTTCCATTAGATCAAGTAAGCGGGCGGCGCGGGCATATCCGACTCTAAGCCTCCTCTGTAAAAGCGAAGCGGAGGCCTTTCCTGCATTAATCACGGTTTCAACCGCTTCATCATACATATCATCATTAATTATGCTATCGTCTCCATTCAAATCAAGCGAGGATTTTTTTGTTTCTGTTATTTCTTCATTATATTCCATCTCTTCTTCTTTTTGATCTTTGAGAAAGTTTACAATCGTCTGAATCTCTTCTTCAGAAATAAATACTCCTTGAATTCTTTTCGGCTTATTTGAATCCCCAGAAAGATAAAGCATATCTCCGCTTCCTAAAAGTTTTTCAGCTCCGGACATATCAAGAATGGTTCTGGAGTCAATTTGGCTTGCAACTTGAAAAGCAATTCTAGCAGTTATATTCGCTTTAATTAATCCCGTTATAACTTCAACAGACGGCCTTTGAGTTGAAAGAACTAAATGAATTCCAACAGCTCTGGCCATTTGGGCCAGTCTGACAATCGCGGCCTCAACCTCTCTTCCATGCGTTGCCATAAGATCAGCAAGTTCATCAATAATAATTATAATATAAGGCAGAATTTCTCTTTGCTTATATTTTGTCCTCACGGCCTGATTATATGATTCAATGTTTCTACAGCCTAAATGACTCAGTAAATCATATCTATTTTCCATCTCTGTAATTGACCATTTCAAAGAATTTATCGCTTTATCAGGATCGGTAATAACTGGAGTTAAAAGATGAGGAATATCATTGTAAGAAGTAAGCTCAACTCTCTTTGGATCAACCATAATAAACTTGAGCATTTCTGGAGAATTTTGGAAAAGGAGACTAGCAACTAAAGTATTGACGCACACTGTTTTACCGCTTCCCGTAGATCCAGCGATCATAAGATGAGGCATTCTGTCGAGATTAGCCAAAATCGCGTTGCCTGCGACATCCCTGCCTAAAATAACACTTAGATTAGATTTTCTATTATAAAACTCAGTAGAGTTTAATATATTCTTCAGCCCAACCATTGCAACAGACTGGTTTGGCAATTCCAATCCAATCCAGGATTTTCCAGGAATTGGAGCTTCTATTCTGAGCGATCTAGCCGCCAAGGCAAGAGCAAGATCATTTTGAAGCGCAGTTATCCTGCTAAGCTTTATTCCAACTGCCGGCTTTAAAGTATATTGAGTAACAGTGGGACCAACATTCACTTCTCCCATTTCAATATCAATGCCAAAATTAGCAAGTGTTCTTTTAATAATATTTGAATTAGCTTTTATGTTTCCGCTTGTAGGCTCGCTATCTTTTCCATTTAAGATACTGGAGGAAGGGATTTTCCAGTTTTTTTCTTTTTGTTTGTGGTTATCTAAGCTATCAGTAAAATTATCTTCAATGTTTTCATTATCTACTTTATTATTTTTATCATATTTTTCATCATATTCTTCGTCCGAATCATTCATATCTTCTATCGCTTTAACCGAAAATTTCGGCTCTTTCTTGTCTCTTTTAATTTTACCCGCGATAGAAGAAAGTATGCCTTCTTTTTTTTCTTTACATTTCCCGACCATATTAATTTTAATATCACCATCATCCTCTTCTTCATATTCTTCATCTTCATCCTCGTCGTCATCTTCTTCTCCGCTTTTTTTATCAAGATTAAGTTTATTAGTTTTTCGCGCAAATTTAATCTTGCCCAATAAATCAATAAATGATATATCAAAAATCAAAAGTAAAGATATTAAAAATAACGCGGAAATAATAATCAAACCTCCCCATTTACCAACCAAGCTAACTAGAGTCCATGCTAAAATCGCGCCCAAAATACCGCCGCCGCCGCCCGCTTTCGCAATTTCAAACATTGCAGACGGATCATAAAAAATATGCATGAAAGAAAGCACAGAGAAAACTATCATTACTATTCCAAACACGGAAACCCTGCTTTCAAAAATACTTTCTGATTTAAGCATTTTCCATCCCCACAAAATCAAAGCAAACGGAAAAAGAATAAGCCCCCATCCAAATAAAATTTTTATAATTTCGCTTAATTTTTCTCCAAGTCCGCCGGCTAAATCCACAAAACTTAAAATACTTATCAGCGCCAAAACAAAAAGAAAGATAGCTATTACATCTTTTTTAATCCAATCATCAATTTCAATTTCTGGAAATCCAAACGATAAGCCGTTATAGCTCCTTTTTTTTCTTCTTTTTCTTGACATATAATTACTATATTGTTAAATTGTTACCATTGGCTCCATAGTCCATTTAGGGCTGTGGAGCCTGTTTGCAAAAGGTTTGTTAATTTTATAATTTTTAATTTTGTAATTTTATAAATAATTTTTAATAACTAAATTTTTAATTACGAGATACGAAGCATCTGTCATTCCCGTAACAAAAAACCGTCAAGCACCAAATTCAAAATTATAATATTCAAAATTCAAAACTTTATTTTAGACATTTTGGATTTTGGTTATTGTAATTTATTTGTTATTTGCCAGCCCGAGGCTGGTCCGCCTCGGGCGGATAATTTTGGATTTGTAATTTTTAATGCTTAAACATTCTATCATTCAAAATTGAATCAAAATTCTAGACAACACGATGGTCTCTATTCTCTTATTTCATTATAGCTTAAAATCGCCGTAAAAGCAAAATTACAAAAGGCTCCACAGCCCTATCGGGACTATGGAGCCAGCGGAGATTAGAACAATTCAGCAATTTGACAATTTGACAATTTATTTTTTTATTCTTTGTCTATATTTCTGAAATATCCTGTTCCCGATGGGATTAGTCTTCCAATAATTACATTTTCCTTAAGCCCTCTGAGCTTGTCTTCTTTCCCGGTAATAGCAGCGCCTATTAGAACGCGCGCGGTTTCCTGAAAAGAAGCGGCAGACAAGAAACTTTCTGTGGTAAGAGACGCCTTTGTTATTCCTAAAAGCAATTGCTTAACAACAGCAGGCTCTTTAATTTTATCTGTTACTCCTTTATTTTCTTTATTTTCTCTTTCAATCTCATTATTAGCTTCAGTTAATTGAGCTTTTTCTACGATGTCTCCTATTAGCAGGCTAGTATCTCCAACATCTTTAATTCGAACTCTTGAAAGCATTTGTCTTATAATTATTTCAATATGCTTGTCATCAATGCCTTCCCCTTGGGAAGTATAAACTTGCTGTACTTCTTTGATAATATATCTTTGTACTTCTTTGATTTCTTTTAATTTAAATAATTCATGAATATCGACATGCCCTTCAATCAACTGCTGTCCTGCTGTTATTAATTCTCCCTTTTTAACCAAAATTGAAATGTCTTTATCAATCACATAACTTCTTACATCTTCAATTTTCTCTTTATCGACCACATCTTCCGCTTTTGGTTTAAATTTGATATGAATAATTCTTGAATCCTGAGTTTCTTCAATGTCTTCAACTATACCATCAACTTCAGAAATAATAGCTTTTCCTTTTGGAAGCCTTGCTTCAAAAATTTCTTCAACTCTGGGAAGCCCCTGCGTAATATCTTTACCGGCAACTCCTCCACTATGAAATGTTCTCATAGTAAGCTGTGTTCCAGGCTCTCCAATTGCCTGAGCTGTAACTATTCCTACCGCCTGCCCTATTTCTACCAGCTTATTTTTCCCAAGATCATATCCGTAACATGCCTGGCATATTCCTCTCTTAGCCTTGCAATTAACAATACTTCTGATCCATACTCTTTCAATTCCCGCTTTTTCTATTTTTCCCGCGTCTTCTTTGTTAATTTGATCATTAGCTTTGACAATAACTTTTTTAGTCTTTGGATCTTTGATGTCCTTTAAGGCTGTTCTTCCTCTTAGTCTCATTGATATTGTCCGTCCTATATCCAAATGTTCATTGGCAACAACTTCAGTTCCATTAGTATCATAACAATCCTTTTCATGAATAATAACATCCTGCGCAACATCAACAAGCCTTCTGGTTAAATAACCGGCTGTTGAAGTTCTAAGAGCCGTGTCGGCCATTCCTTTTCTGGTGCCATGAGTAGATATAAAATATTCCAAAACATTAAAACCTTCTTTAAAGCTGCTTTTAATGGGAAGTTCAATTGTTTCTCCTGACGGATTTACAACCAGCCCTTTCATTCCTCCCATCTGAGTTATAACAGCCCAATTGCTTCTTGCTCCGGAATTAATCATATATGCCACAGAACTTTCCTCTCCTATAGTGCCTGGGATCTCTTGAGCTATTTTGCCCTTAACATTATTCCAAACTTCTATTGATTTTATTCTTCTTTCATTCTCTGTGAGCAGTCCTTCTTCGTATTGCTCTCTAATTTCGTCAATTTTTCCGTCTCCTTTTTTTATAAGCTCTTCTTTAATGTCCGGAATTATAACATCGTCCATCCCCCAGCTCAACCCAGACTTAGTCGCGTATTTAAATCCAAGGCTTTTGATTTTATCAATTAATTCCACAGTTTCTTCTTCTCCAATCGTATCCAGAGCATCTGCTATAAGATTTTTAAGAGCGTTAGAATCCATAATCTTGTTTATAAATAACAATTCTCCCGGCAATGATTGATTAAAAATTACGCGTCCAACACTAGTTTCAATAAATTTTTCTGTGCGATCGGAAATTCGGTTTTGAACACCCGAAGCCGAATTTTCAGCTTTGACCCATGAATTATTCTTAAGTTTTATTCTAGCTCTAAGATCAATTAAGCCAAGCTCATAAGAAATTACCGCTTCTTCAAAAGAATTAAAAGCCTTTTCTTTTCCTTTTGTTCCATCTATAATTTTAGTCATATAATAACAGCCAAGAACTATATCTTGAGAAGGAACTACAATAGGCTCTCCAGTTGCCGGTTTTAGAAGATTTTTAGAAGAAAGCATTATTTCTCTTGATTCCTTTTGAGCTTCTTTGGTAAGCGGAAGATGCACAGCCATTTGATCTCCGTCAAAATCAGCGTTAAACGCTTTACAGACCATCGGATGAATCTGAATAGCCTTTCCCTCAATTAAAATTGGATAAAAAGCCTGAATTCCAAGACGATGCAAAGTTGGAGCGCGATTAAGAAGAACCGCTTTATTTTTAATTACTTCCTCCAAAATATCCCAAACTTCCGTTATTCCTTGCTCTATTAATTTATTCGCGCTTCTCACATTATACGCAAAACCTCTTTCTATAAGCTCCTTCATTACAAAAGGCTTGAAAAGTTCTAGAGCCATTTTTTTCGGAAGTCCGCACTGGTCAAGCCTTAGAGTCGGACCAATAACGATAACCGAACGCGCTGAATAATCAACTCGCTTGCCCAAAAGATTCTGCCTAAATCTTCCTTGCTTTCCTTTTAACATGTCGGCAAGCGATCTTAATTGCCTTCTCTTTCCAGTAGCTGCCATAGTAGCCTGTCCTCTCCTAGCACTATTATCAATAAGCGCATCAACAGCTTCTTGCAACATCCTTTTTTCATTTCTGGAAATAACCTCTGGAGCTCCTAGTTCTATAAGTTTTTTTAGACGGTTATTTCTATTAATAACTCTTCTATAAAGATCATTAAGATCAGAAGTCGCAAACCTCCCTCCATCTAACTGCACCATAGGCCTTAGATCTGGAGGTATAACAGGAATGACCGTCAAACACATCCATTCTGGCTTTATTCCCGCTTTCATAAAACCTCGCGCAAGCCTCAACCTTTTCATCATTTTCTTTCTCTGAGCAGAAGTTTTCGGCAACTCAGAGATTTCTTTTTCCAATTTCTTAGCCAATTTTTTCAAATCAATATTATACAATGCCTTTTTTACAGCTTCAGTTCCTATGTCAGCTTTAAAGACAGACGCGTATTTCAAAGAAAGATTCCTATATTCAACTTCTGAAATAACTTTAAGTTTTTTAATGCTTCTCAACTCCTCCTTCGCCTTATCTCTCGCCTCTTTAATATTATTAATCTCAGGAACCGTTAGAGTCTTTTTTCCGTTTTTAATTTTTGATTTATATTCAGCTTCAATTTGATCAGAAACTACCTTTCTTTCTTCTTCATTGACATCAGTAATTAAATAGCTTGCGAAGTAAATAACTCTTTCCATCTCTTGAATAGACATATTAAGCACCAAACCAATACTTGAAGGAACTCCTCTTAAAAACCAGACATGAGAAATAGGCACGGCTAATTTTATATGTCCCATTCTTTCTCTCCGGACTATGGATTTTGTAACTTCCACTCCACACTTATCGCAGACAATACCTTTATATCTTATCCTCTTATATTTTCCGCAATAGCATTCCCAATCTTTTGTCGGTCCGAATATTTTTTCACAGAACAGCCCGTCTTTTTCCGGCCTCTGAGTTCTATAATTTATCGTTTCTGGCTTAAGAACTTCTCCACAAGACCAATTTAAAATTTCTTCAGGGCTGGCAAGCTTGAGCCGAACTGCCTTAAAATCTTCAACTTTTACGCCTATGTTTGTCATAAAATTATATTGTTATAAAATTATATTGTTGAATTATTGGATTCTATTGCTTCTTCTTCAGATTTTTCTTCTTTTGTTCCAATAAGATCAACGCTTAAACCAAGAGCTTTTAATTCGTTTACTAGAACATGAAATGAAGCAGGAATGTGAGGGCTTCTTATTGATTCGCCCTTAATAATTGCTTCATACGCTTTTGATCTTCCCAGCACGTCGTCTGATTTTATAGTCAACACTTCTTGTAAAGTATGAGCGGCTCCGTGTCCTTCAAGCGCCCAAACCTCCATTTCTCCAAATCTCTGTCCTCCAAACTGAGCCTTTCCTCCAAGCGGTTGCTGCGTAATAAGAGAATATGGGCCGATAGAACGCATATGTATTTTATCTTCGACAAGATGATTCAGTTTTAACATATAAGTAATTCCTACGGTAGATTTATTCTCAAAAGATTTGCCGGTTTTACCGTCATAAAGCTGAACTTTTCCGTCTTCCGGAAGACCGACTTTTCTGAGTTCTTCTTTTATCTGTTTTTCAGTAACGCCAGCCAAAGAAGGACAAGCAACTTTATATCCCTGCTTGCTTGCCGCCCAGCCAAGATGAGTTTCAAGAATCTGGCCGATATTCATACGGCTAGCCACGCCTAAAGGATTTAAAATTATATCAATAGTGGTTCCGTCTTTCAAATAAGGCATATCTTCAACGGGAAGAATTGTTGAGATAACACCTTTATTTCCATGCCTGCCCGCTAATTTATCTCCAACTTGAATCTTCCTTAACTGCGCCACGCTTACTTGTATTTTTTTTATGACACCGCTAGAAAGCTTGTCTCCCTGATCTCTTGAAAATATTTTTACATCAACCACTTTTCCCTGTTCGCCATGCTGCAGATATAAAGAAGTATCTTTCACGTCTCTCGCTTTCTCGCCAAATATAGATCTCAATAACCTTTCTTCAGCCGTTAAATCGCTTTCCCCTTTCGGTGTAATTTTTCCGACCAAAATATCCCCAGATCTAACTTCCGCTCCGATTCTTATAATTCCATCTTCATCTAAATCTTTTAATTTTTCTTCTCCAACATTAGGAATATCTCTGGTTACAATTTCCGGACCAAGTTTTGTATCGCGAACATCAATTGAAAAATCTTCAATATGAATTGAACTAAATCTATCATCTTCAACAACTTTTTGTGAAAGTATTATAGCATCTTCAAAATTACAGCCTCCCCAAGGCATAAATGCTACCAATAAATTCTGGCCAAGAGCAAGTTCTCCATCTTCAGTTCCAGAGCTGTCAGCAATAAGATCTCCTTTTTTGACTAACTGTCCTTTCTCCACTCTCGGATATTGCGTCATACATGTGGCAGCGTTTGATCTGACAAAACTAGAAAGATTATGATATGTCCATCCTGAATCTGAATTCTTAATTTTTATATGAGTTCCATCAACTTCAATAACTTTTCCGTCTTTTTCAGCAAGAATGATATGTCCTGAATCAAGCGCAGCTTTTTTTTCAAAGCCCGTTCCGACTACAGGAGACTGAGAAATAATACAAGTAACAGCCTGGCGTTGCATATTTGAACCCATAAGTGCCCTGTGCGCGTCATCATGTTCAAGAAAAGGAATAAGCGATGTTGCAACGCTAATTGCCTGGTTAGGAGATACATCCATAAAATCTATCTTTTCTGCTTCAACTATTCCAGGCTTGCCTTTATCTCTTGCTTGAACTTCTTTTTGAATGAATTTGCCGGAATTTTTATCAAAAGGAACGCTAGCATGAGCAATGCTGGACTTTTCTTCTTCTGTAGCATCCAAATACACTACCTTTTCTGTGACTTTGCTATCTTTAACTTTTCTGTACGGAGTTTCTAAAAATCCATATTCATTAATTTCTCCATAAAGAGCAAGATGTCCTACCAAGCCGATATTCGGACCTTCAGGAGTTTGAATCGGACAAATTCTTCCGTAATGGCTGCGATGCACATCGCGAACTTCAAATCCAGCTCTTTCCCTCGTAAGTCCTCCCGGACCCATAGCGGAAAGGCGTCTTTTGTGCTCAAGTTCGGCCAATGGATTTACCTGGTCCATAAACTGGCAGAGCTGGCTAGACATAAAAAATTCTCTTATAACCGCGATAAGAGGCCTTGTATTTATAAGCTGAGAAGGAGTGACTGTATTTGAATCAAGAGTGCTCATTCTATCTTTAATGTTTCTTTCAACTCTCATAAATCCTAGCCTGAACCTTTCCTGAACAAGCTCTCCAATCATTCTTACTCTTCTATTGCCAAGATGATCAATATCATCTCCAACAGCATTAAGAGAATTATTAAGCCTAATTATTTCTTTAACAGTTAAAACTAAATCACTAGGCTGGAATATTCTGTTAGTAACAGAGTCTTCTAAATTAATATTAAGCCTTTGGTTTATTTTATGCCTTCCAACCTTGCCAAGATCATATCTGTCAAATTTAAAAAACATTCCTTCAATTAACTGCTTGGCATTGTCAGCGGTTGCTAAATCTCCAGGCCTAACTCTCTTATATACCTCAATAAAACCTTCGGCCTGGGATGTTGCTAAATCCTTACCTATTGTTTCTTTTATAAATTTCACATTTCCAGTATCAACATCAGAAAATAGTTTCAACAAGCCATCATCAGATCCCTCTTTAAAAGCTCTGAGCAATGAAGTAACAGCTACTTTCCTTTTCTTGTCTATTCTAACAAAAATAGCGCCGCTTGCTTCTGTTTCTATTTCAAGCCATGCTCCTCTTGTTGGAATTAATTTTGCGCCAAAATATTTTTTATCTTCTTTTTCAGAAGAAACGCTAAAGAATACTCCAGGGGATTTAATAAGCTGTCCTACAACCACTCTCTCCACTCCGTTAATAATAAAAGTTCCACGATCTGTCATGAGGGGGAACTCTCCAAAATAAATCTCTTGCTCTTTTTTTGCCTTAGCTTTCACATCTGTTAATCTAACTTTGCATCGCAGAGGCGCTTCATAGGATAAATTCTTTTTCTTTGAGGTTTCTTCGTCATATTTCGGCTTGTCAAGATAATAATCAATGAAATCAAGCTCCATTTCTTTATTAAAACTAACAATGGGAGAAACCTCGCTTAAAAGCTCTTTCAATCCTCTTTCAATAAACCAATTATAAGAATTAATTTGAGATTCTATCAAATAAGGCGGACTTATTAATTCTCTTATTCTGTCAAAATATTTCCTGCTTGATTTTAAACTTGTCATTTCCTTTTTTTTGAGCATAAATATAATTTAATTGTTTGAAAACTCAATTATTGTAAATTCACTCTAAACTCTAAAAAAACAAACATTAGAGAATTAATAATTTTTAATTTTATAAATAAATCTTAATTTTTAATTTCTAAACACAATATTGAAACACTTGTTTAAAAATTTAGTCATTAGAAATTATTTAAAAATTACAAAATTTAAAAATTTTGTTTTAGTCTACTTGGAAAACATCTTGAAACTGGTTACGAATTTGTCTGCCGTAAGCATGATCAGTTCCCATAAAAATTTAACAATAGAACAATGTAACAATTTAGCTATAATATTATAAATTCCAAAAACACAAAAACAAGCCTAGACAGCAAACACTGCAGGCACAAAAAGCCCTCTTTTTTATTCGATTGCCATATAAATCATAAAATGTATATGTTGACTTGAATAACAAGTATATTTTTATTATATATGCTGGAGAAATATTGTCAAGCCCTAAAATTAAATCATTTCTATCATTTTCTGTCATCCCTGAACTAAATTCAGGGCAGACTCTGAAGCGATAGTTGGTAAAATTAATTTTTAATTTT